>JAQVCB010000083.1 GCA_028689995.1 Candidatus Gastranaerophilales bacterium | reverse complement strand
TACAAAACGCAAAGTTCAAGCACAATTTACACTTAAAGCAATTTGTTCAAACTTATTAAAGGCAATAAACAAGGTATTTTCAGGGAAATTTGTACCTAATTATGCCTAAATTCCAAAAATTAGGCGAGTTTTCGCTTAATCCTCGATAAAAACAGATAAATATTTTGAAAAATATGGCAAATTAAGTCAAATTCTTGCAAATTATTTGCTTGTGCAATGGTCTCTCTTATAGAAGCAGGCGTTTTGGGCTCTATTAATATATTTCTGTAGAGACTTTTAGTAACGTAAATTTTTTTGGTCTCCCAGTTTATCCTATCCCAAGTCAGACCTAATAATTCTCCTCTCCTCATTCCAGTCATAATAGCCATAAGCAGTAATGGATAAAAGTTTGGATAATATTTCTTGGCTATATCAAGTACTTGTTCTATTTCGTCAATAGTTAAAATACGCATTTCTTGATGGGGTAATGAGAGTCGTCTTATTTTTGATACTGGATTTTGACCTATCTGACCATTGTTTAACGCTCTTTGTAATATCGATCCCAATAAAATAATACAGTTATTTATTGATTTAGCAGAAAGACCTTCTTTACGAGCCTGAATAAATTTCTCTATTGCTTTTGGTGTAATATCAATCAACTTCATGCTTCCAAAAGCAGGTTTTAAATGGCAATTAATATGACAAAAATATGCTTTTATTGTAGCTGGTTTGCAGTAAATCTCCGCATGCAATTCCATGTACTCTTTAGCTGCTTTTTCAAAAGTTAAAGTCTTATCTCTTTGAGCATAATTGCCATTTTCTATTTCGTCCTCAATTTTTTTAAGTTCATTATATGCTTCTGATTTTGTTTTAAAGTCTTGTCTCTTCCTTTTTCCAAAGATATCAACATAATCAATAGTCCAGACTTCACGGTGAGTCCCATCTTTTCTAGTTTTAGTAGATTTATATATACTTCCCATACTTGTCCTCTTGATAATTTAATCTTATTAATAATATTGTCGACTATTTTGAAAGATTTTTCCGTAAAAAAGACCGCCGATTTAGCGGTCTTCTCAAATTTTATTTTAGAAACCATCAGGCTTGTAATTGTTATTATTGATAAAGTTTCTTATCTGTTCCTCAATAAAGCAAAGCCTTCTGCCAACTTTTACATACGGTATTTTCCTGTAATGCACCCAACCGTAGATAGTAGCTTTTGGAACTTTAAAAATGGCAGCTATTTCATCGATTGTTAAAAGATTTTGAATACTCATATTAGACCTCCTGTTATGTTTAAAAATAATTTTTACTTGTACTATTGTGAAAGTGTAAGACCTATCTAAAAGACTCTATATATAAGATTTTAAGGCTCTCACGCTTGTCTGTGTTACCTGCAAAACCTTTACTCTATTGTTTATTAGTCAGGTCTCACGCATTTACGGAAGGCTTATAAATTTCTTACAAATTTGATATTATCTCACCTGTAATTGGGTTATACACAACTAAATCAGGATTTTCTTTTTTCTCTTTTTTATAAAATTCTTGTATAACACTTTTATCAGGAAACACGTTCTGTTTTTCAGGTGAATCAATATATTTATATAAATTAGGTCCTCCTTTAATTCCGTCACAATCAATATATCCAGCTTCCTCAAGAGGATTCAAGTACTTATGTAACCAGCTTGCTTTATATTTAACTTTTTTTAAAAGTTGTTTAATAGTCCACCATTGTTCTGGTTTTGACTTTATAATATCCAGTAATATTCTTGAGTTAGGATGAAGTTCATCAAGAGTTGATATTAAGCTTTCCTCAAGCAATTCTTTTGCAATTATAAGGTCTGCTACGCTTGCTATTAGTTTTTCTTCACCATTAACAACTTTCTTTTGTCTCTGGTGCTGGTGTAATAAGGTTGATACTTCTATCCCACTTAAAAGCTTTGGAAAATCTCGATTTGTTCTTGCTTTATTATTAGGAAATGCTTTTGCTAGATCTCTTGCATAGGGGATAATTACTCTGTATGGTTTTATACATTTTTGAATATTCCGCCATCCAACTATTTCATCCAGAGGCTCACCCTGATAGTCTTCATCATACTTACTAGCCTGCGTTTCTTTGATGCGATCTCGCTGTTCCGCTGTGTCTTCAGGATATAAACTAATGGAACGAGTTTCATTTTCACAGTGAATAGATTCTTTTGTTGTCGTTATAATAATACATAATCCCATCGCCTGTATTTCCTTTTCTTGTGTTTCAAATTGTCCAGTATTAGGGTTTTTAACTGTTATTTGTATGCTTAAATAACCTTCAGACTGTATTAACCTCAGCGGATAATTTGTTCCTTCCATTCCATGTATTTCTGAAATAAATAATATTTTATGTTGCAAGGATTTATCAGCCACATGATAAAAACTCATTGGTGTTGCATGGCTTATTTCCTTCCAACAGTCATTAGGCATAAGTTTAAGAACCATTTTTACTTGATGAGATTTGCCTGTACTACTTTCGGCTTTAAAGACAGGTTGTAATGCTACTGACATTAGTCTAGTTGTACATATCAAATAAAGCATTCGCTTATTTTTTTCTTCACCTACTAAACCTATTTTTTCAAGAATTTTTCCTATATCATAGAGCAACGTATGGCTTTTTAGCTTGCGAATAGCTTCTTCTTTTTCTTCCTGTGAAAGTTCAGGCTTTATGTTTTCAGTTTTGTCTTCTTTAGCATTTAAGATTATGTCTGCTTCTTTTAATTTTTTAAGTTCGGCTTCTAATTTCTTTTTACCGTAGTCAGTAAAATCGTGTATAACGTTAATATACCGTTCTTGTTCTAGCTCACTGAGGTAAGGCAGATATTTTATGACTTCCTCAACCAGTTTTGTATCGCAGTTTCTGCTTAATTTACCCATATCCATATCTATGAGTGTTTCAGCTTTTTCGATAAGACTGTCAAAGTCCTGTTTCTGACAGTATTTAAAATAATCATTAACATCAATTTTGTACATTTTCTCTATCCTCCTGATAGTTTTGTATTATTGAAGGATGTGGCAACAAGATTATCTTTGCCAGTATCCCCTTTTTAAGTAATTCTTTTGCTGTTTCTTTCGCTCCTTCAAAACCAATATGTTGACCGCTTTTATTTTCCTCATTGTCATTGCAGATATAAACAGTCTTGTCTTTAAGAAGTTTTGCAAGTTTACCGTAATCTTCTTTTCTAAACTTAACAGTAACTGGGGATATACTGGGATAACCATACTGATTTAAGGTAATGCAGTCTGTTACTCCCTCTGTTATAAAGATAGTATCTGATTTGTAGATCATATCTTCACAATAAAAAGTATTATTTTGAACGTACGGACTTACATAATTCATGTCTTCACTGTGCACCAAGAGTTTTTTGTATTTACTCTTATCCCATTTGGGTGTTTCTTTTGTTATTCCAGCAATAAAATATACAGGTTTGCCAAATTTGAGGTATGGATAAGTTATTCGCCCCTGAAAATGATCTGTAATATTATCGTTCTTCTGCTTAATAAATAGCCCTGTCTTTAAAACATCTTCTGGAGCGTACCCTATCTTAATTAAATGATTATACAGTGCATTATTACGAACAGGAGCGTACCCTATCTGGAATTTTTCAATGGTTTCTTCGGTAAATCCTCTATGTTTAGCATATTTTTTGATTATTTCTTCTCCCAAGTCTTTGAAATTAACTTTATAAAACTCATTTGCTTCATTTAACATCTGTTGAACAAGCTCTTTTTCTTGCAGTTCCTTAGTCCAATTTGAGTTGAGTTCAATACCAGCTTCTCCTGCAAGAAACTTTATTGCTTCATAAGAAGTCATCTCCCTTGTTTCTTCTAAGTATTGAATCCAATTGCCTGTTTTACCACAGCCAAAGCAATAGTAAACAGGTTCATTAAAAGAGATGTGAAACGAAGGGTCATTGTCATCGTGAAACGGACAACACACCAAAACACCATCACCAGTACGTTTTGTCTTGCCATTTATAAGATCTTCAAACAAGATTTCCGCATAGTTTTCTTTTAAAAGTTTTTCGTATATGGCTTCCATAACTTTATCCCTCCATAATTTTTGTTTTTTTCTTGAAATTTGTTTTAAGTACCTGTTTTTTCATTGTTTTCTCCTTTTTATTTGTAAACGTAGCGTGACAAATATAGCTATAGGAGTTCAAGAACAATAGCGTAGGAGCTTTTAAATATAGCGTAGGATTTTTATAATTTAATAAAATAATTAGGCCAACTTTAGAACAGGCCTAATTATAATTACTCTATTAATTTTATAATTAAGGTATTACAAATAAATATGTTTCATTACCACTCTTTAACTGTACAGTACTTGAATTGTTCATTTTTAAATCAGTTTTCAGAGCCTTAGCTAAATCTTCCACTTTAGTTTTTATTACATTTTGTTCTATCCGTTCATCAGGAAAAAGATTTTGCTTAATTTCCTGTAAAGAAAATCTTTTATTTGGGTTTTTCATTAATAATACTAATAACTTATATTTTTCTGCCTTTTGACTAAAAGTATATACTTTTATCTTTTCAATATAGGTATCTCCTGTATCTGTTCGTGTTGATAAGTTAGAAAAACATACCCATTCAATACTTTCAATACTTTCTATTTCATCTGATTTTTTTAAAACTTCAATGATAACGTACCATATAGGATTTTTTCTTTTGTTATATCCAGCACCCTTTATTTTTAAGTAGTTTTTTCGTTCTAAAAGTATTAAAAATTCAATAAATCGTATTTTATTATTATTGTCCTTATTAAAATCAGTATCAATTTGACTAAGATATTCTCCAAGTTTATTAGCCAAACAATGTACATTATATAAGTTTACTCTATTTTCTATTGATTTAAGATATGCTAGATAAGCTTCTAAAAGTTTTCTGTATGTATAATCATATTCATAATAAAGTCCTTCGAGTTTGCGATCTTCATATTTATCAATATAACTATTTAAAACACTACTCAATTCTTCCTTATTAGCACTTTTTGATATTAATATAAAGTCTATATATTTCAAAATCCGATAAAAATCAGGATAAATTCCTAATAACAAAGGATCTTTTTTGTCAAAATTTTGTTTTAATTTAGCTACGATATGCCCAAAATTTTTTTCAAGTTCTTCTTCATCTTCAGGTTCATCAAAACCATCAAAGTCAAATAGATGAGAGTACTTGATTTCTAATTCAAACCCCCATTCATAACAAAACGTATCTATGATATCCAATATCAATTTAGTACTATCAAAAACTTTATCGTATGGATTGCCTAGATTGAATTTATATACTTCATCCTGAGAATTTAAAGCCTGTAGTACTATTATAAGTTCAAAAGAGGTTACATAATTTTTAAACATAATACTCTATTTCATTATTGATAGTTATTGTATACGATAATAACAAAGCCAATTAACGATTTAAGCCAAATATGATTTTTGTATCCTATTTCTTATCATTTATATAAAATTATTTACATCACTAATAGTATTTCCTTCCCTCTCAACAGAGGGGGAATTTAAAATAAACAAGTTAATAATTACATAGACAAGACAGGTACATATATACAATACTATCCCCTCCTATCAGTTTTCTGTTGGGCATATGGGGGATACATACTCTTTAGCAGTGTCACAATACGAGAGTTTTAGCAGAAGAATAACTTTAAATGTTTGCATGAAGCACAAAGACAATCACTGAACTAACAGAACAGTCCTTGATTTAATGAGACAGAAAGACAATCACTGAACTAACAGAACAGTCCTTGATTTAATGAGACAGAAATACAATCAGGAACTGAATCTTACACCGTAAATCTGCTTGTACTATTGCTGGAAAAACTAACTACAAATATTAACCCAATAAGAGTGTCTGCAAGGTATATACAGTAATGATTTCCGAAATTTTAATGTAATAAAATACGTGCAATATTCCTCATACATGTTTTACAAGAATCGTACAAAACAACCTTATACCAAGAACTTAAAGCTATAAAAACACAATACAAAAATATAGAAATTATTTTCATGAACTATGGAACATTGATTCATAGCTTTATCGTCTTAAAAGATATCAGATTTTAAAGGGAAGGAAGGATGAAAAATGTTGAGTAACAGTGAAATAGTTGAAGCGAAAGTAATCTTACAGTTAAAAACTTTGACTAAAAAGTATGAAAATTACTTACCTGAAGAACATAAAAAACAGTTTAATAAAGATGTTTACGGCTTATGGAGACTCTTTGAAGCAGAATTATACTGCCTCAAAATGCTTGAATTTAAACCAGCCGCATAACAATTTTGATGGCTTATTCTATCTGTCAGTGATAATTTTTCGAAAGAGCTAACAATTTTTCGCACGAAATTGTTTTTATATATATAGCAATAAAAGTTGCTAGGGAAGGTGGCATGCAAAAAATTTATAAGTTGTTGCCACAATATAATAATAACGATACTGACAGGAGACAACAAAACCTGTCATATTCTGGTGCAGAAAGAAGAGGTGGAGAGGATAGAAGAAATCCATTCAGACCCAATGATAAATTATGGAATGATGTGAATCAGGTTGATCCTAATAAAGATGTATTTGAAGCATTCAGAAGACAAATCAATCCTTCTGCTGTGCAGGGTATAAATTCGTTAAATCAAACATCTTCAGATGATTACAAGAAGGTTCAGTTTAAAAAAGCACTTGTTGAAGGAGTTGCAAGTTCAGTTCCTTTTGTAAGAAGAGGAATTGGATGCAGAGATTCATTTAATAATGATGAAGATTCTAAAGGTTGGGGAAAGTTAGCCATACTTGCAATAAATATCCCAGAAGATTCAAGAGATATTATTAATGCAGGAAAACAAATGCTTCATATTCCATTAAAAGAAGGAGAAATAAGAATTCCAAACACTCATCAGGTAAAATTTAGTTTCTTTAGAGGTACATTGCTTGAGCCATTATTAAAATTATTACCTGCAAATTTGCGATATAAAATAATTAGTATGGATAAGGCTTTAGACGAGACAAAATTTGGTAAAAGAATACTTAAAAAAATAGGAAAACCAAAAGAAACAGTAATAAGAACATCCAGACCTGATAAAATAAAAGATGGTTTTGTAAAAGCCTATATGCATAAAGGAAAAACAATATCTGTCCTTGTTAATAGGGGGATGATGAGAATTCCAGTTATAAGTGTCTATGCATTCTCATCACTTGAAATGCCAGCAATTTATAAGGCTTTTACATCCTCAAATAGATTAAAAGACAATGTAGTAAATGGAAGCAAACAAATAGTTAAATCAACCATCAACGTATTTTCATTTATTATAGCTAGTGCAATCGTTGGAGCTTTTCTTGCTTCTAAAAAAGGTGCTGCTGGTTCTCTTATTGGTATTGGACTTGGCAGCTATTTTGGAACTAAAACAGGAAATTATATAAATGCTCAAATAGATAAAATTTAAGATTTACCCTGCATTTTTTCAGCTATAACTTCAAGAGCTTCTTTCAAATCATCAATAGCACCACCATCTTCTTCAGGTATGCCATTAAAGGTTTTTTCTATTGCTTTCTTAGTTTCAGGATTTGATGATACTTGTCCTCCTCTTAAATACATAATAAGAGGAAATCCATTTCCAAGTTTTGCTTCTTCAAGCAGTTTCTTTAAGTTTTTATCCTGAGAACCAGCAGGGGTTTTTGGTAAACCTATAGAGGAAAATATGCCTTTAAAGTTAATCATTGCTTTATTTTGTTGTGCAAGGATACTTGATGCTTCACAAGAAACAGTCTTTTGTTCTGTTGCAGGAAATGATTTAGCAGATTTTTGTTCAACACTACTATTACTGTGCAAATTAGCACTAATTGGACTTATATTAAGCATCTCTCTTCTTACCTTCTCTCATGACTTGTCTAACATTATAAAGTAAAAACATGAAAAAAATTGCCCAGATATTAATAATTTATTCTTTTTGACTAGATATTTCTACTAAATTTACTATTGCTTGTTTAAAAGATTCTGTTATATTCAGTTTAGAAAGATGAATAAGTTCATTAAGTCCAGATTTACTCTTGAAATGGGCTGATTCATAAAGAGCAATTGGAATCTCATAATTATCTTTAAATCGTTTATCAGGACCACCCTTTTTATTAACGTATTTCCAAGTTTTTCCCACAACTTTGGAATCAATAGGAACTCCTTCTGTTTCAATAAATTGTGATTGATCAATTTCAATATTTAATGAATCATAATTAACTGCTCCAACTGTACTTTTGTCAAACACTAAAACTCTTTCTGGGAAGAAATATAATGTTTGACGACCAGTTGGAATAATTGGAACTGATATATTTGTTTTTATGTAAGAAGGTTGTCCTTTAGAAAGAACTATTCTGTTACGTCTTATTAGAGAATTTGCACCTGCATTATGTTTCCAGTCATTAGTATTTCCTTGAGCTTCAACATGCCAGACCCTTGCACATGAAATTAATTCATCAAAACAATCATGTAATTTTTGATATGCTATTTCAACCTCTGGTTCAAAATCATAAAATAGAATAACACTTTTAGCCAAATCGTCACGATATTTTATATAAATGCAGCCACCTATTGCTAATATCGCTATAATCCAGGTAGTCCAAAAAGGTAAATTACCAGCAGAATAAATAAAAGCTATTATTCCGCTTACATCTGCCCATGGAAATAGTCTCATTTTTTTATACTTTTCATTAATTTCTTCAAGTAACGATGTAGCTGATGAATCCACCATTTCTAGTACATTACCGCTTTCAATATCGTGCATTTGAGCAGGTTCAATGTATTCATTATTATTGTACCGTTCAGGTTGTTGAGTATGATTATAAGTTCTTGCATTTTTAGGAGATAAAGAAGCCCTGTAGTAAAATCCTCCACGTCCAGCATGGATATAGTTGCCTCTTGGTCCTGTTCCTATTCTTAAGCCCTTTATACCTGCTGAAACTCCAATTCCAGATTTTGAAAAATTAAACCTTAGTGGACCTGCTTTTAAACTTTTTCGTAAATAAAAACCCATTTAACGACTCCTGCTTAAAAAGCAATAAAATAATATAAAATTTATTTACTTTTTTAAGGTAAATTATTGAGTAAATTATACATCAGAATTTGTTTGTAATATATTTATTGTATAGATTCTAATGACAGCATAATTATAGATAACTGGTTTCAAAGTTCTTTGGATCTGTGGAGATTGGCCTTTTAAAATGGTACACATATAACAGCAGCAGAGATAAATGCACATTTTTGAAATCTACATTTAAAGCTTAAATCCTCATTTTTTAAAGTCTGATCAGTACAGAAATTTTATTTTAAATTTCTAAAATAACCTTCCCAAGTATTTTCTATAATTTGATGAACAGTTTTAGTTTCTAGAAAAGCATTCCATAAAAATGGATTGTGTTTAGGCATGCCTGAAGAATTGGGCACTAACATGCAAAGACTTATTAAATTATACCGTATTACCGGAAATGCCTTAAAAGTTGACGAGTGTGCAACTAATATAGAAAATCTTAATAATGGGGAAGGTTATAATCCAGAATTATCATTTGATGATCTAATGTATGTTGCAAATTACCATTTTGATAATGCTGATTATAACAGGGCTATTGAATTATTTGATAAAGCTAAAAAGATCGAAGAGTCAAGATCAAAAGAAAGTTTGAATTATGCAAAAGTCCTTATAAACTTAGGAAGGTCTGAATTAAGAAAGGATAATACCTTAAAAGGAATTAAATTAACGGAAGAAGCTAATACTGTTCTTGAGAATATTATTGACTCAAAAAAAGAAAAAGCTGACGAATCACGGAATTTATTATATCAATCATATAATATGCTGGGAGATGTTTATTATAGTAGAAATAATTTTGAAAATGCTGCTTTAGCGTGGAAAAAATCTTGTGGACTTCTTGATAAGATGCCTAATATTCCAAAAGACGAAAAGAGTAGTATTTTAAGTAGAACTGCTGCAGCTTTTTACAAATCCGGCAAATATGATTATTGTGCAAAATATAATATTAATTATCTAAGCAGTTTGCTGGATAAAGATTTTAAATATGAACAGGCTAATAATGATAGATTTGCAGAAAAGATCTTAAATAAGTTTGAAGCTAATGAATGTAAAAGAATTGCAACAGCATTTGAGATGCTTGGAGTAGCAAATGTCAGGGATAAATCATATCAGGCTGCCACATTGTGTTTCCAGACAAGTTATAAAATTAGAGAAAAAACCAGTGGAAATAAAATTGATACGGCAAAAGATCTTCAGGCATTAGGTAGGCTCGCTATGTTGGATGATTTTGGTAAATCAGAGATTTTGCTTAAACAATCTCTTAATATTATGAAAAATGACCTTGGAAAAAACCATCCTGATGTTAAAAAAGAAGAAGATTTTATCGGTAAGTATTTTGGCTTATCTTTAGGTTCTGCAGGAAAACATTTCTGGAGATTTGTAGATAAACATACACCAGTTAACAAATTTAGCGAACAAATTATTGATGATTTCCATTATATATATAGGGATCTTGGAATATGCGAATAAGTTTTAATGAGAATAAATTTAATAGTAATGGACATATAACTTTTGAAAAGTCCCAAAAGCTACAACCATTATGTAAAACAGAAAATAACAACAGAGATTCATTACTGTTAAAAACTAGCATTTATCTGGCACAAATAAATAAAACTTATCATAACTCAATTGCCTTTAAAGGAAATTCCTCGACAGCAGATCAGCTATTAGATAATTTTTACGGCATTGCAAATAATGTAGTTCAAAGCAATGAATCACAAATTTATGAAAATTATTTTGGAAATTCGGATGAAGAGAATAAATATAGCAAATTTGGAGAAGTACTTACATTATTAAAAAATGATAGACCGGAGATTTTTAAAGAACTAATAAAAGACCACTGCACATGGTTTTATGGTATAATGCAGTCATAGATTAGATTTAGAGGTGGATATGACTACATTTTTTATGATAGGTGTTGCTGATAAAATTAAAAATAATAAAATAGTTGCAGTTG
>JAQVCB010000082.1 GCA_028689995.1 Candidatus Gastranaerophilales bacterium | reverse complement strand
TCTTCCGATCTATCATAGAGTACAGAGAATTAAATTCAACTTAAATTGATACTTGGCTGTTATGACCTTAGTAAAGTGAACAAACATTTGGAATAACTTTAAAATAATGATATTAAAATTATACAGGAATCTATATAAATTAATTATAATTTTTACTTTAAGTACCTTGGTATTATTCACATCTCAGTGTGCTTTTGCTCAAATTGGTGTTATTAATAGCCAAACCAGTTCAAAAACAATTGCGAATAATCATACTGGTAATTATGACAATCTTTGGTCAGAAATAATTTATACTTTAAATTTTACAAATATAAAATATAGTGTAATTTCTGAAGATCAGTTAAATGATATTGACGTAAACAAATTCAGTATACTTATTCTGCCTCTTGTACAGGATTTACCGCAGGATACTCTGCAAACAATTGAAAATTTTGTTAAAAATAATGGAAAAATTATAGTTATATTTTCAGATGCTCCTGATAATCAGACAAGTCAGAAGCTTGCTGAATTCATTAAGATTCAGCAGGATTTTCCTAAAAAGCTTGAATTTAAAAGTTATGTTAATTTTATAAATAGTAAAAGATATACAGAAAATGGCTTTCCTAGTTCATTGAGAGTTGCTTCTATCAAATTAACTCCCTTTTCAAAATCATTTGCAGTCTGGAATCAGGTGGAAGAAAATTTTCCTGCTATTTCCATATCTGATACGGGAAGTTATATTGGTTGGAAATGGGGAAATGACGGCGATATTAATTTTAATACCGATGCTATGAAAACAGTAATTGAATCTTTACATCCGGGATTAATCAAAAAAGAACAGGTAAAACTTAATTTTAAGTTTTTTTCAAAAAAACTAGACGAAATTAACAATATCCGAAAAGAAACATACGATTTTATTGATGAAAATACTCAAAATAATTCATTACCAGCATTTAATGAAATTCAGGATTATCTTCACATATCAAAAATTCAGGAAAATCTCTCAAAAGCCTATTATTATGATAGCGATTATGAAAATGCACAGAAAGAATTAAGAAAAGCTAGATACAATGCTTTAGTAGCATATGCAAAGGCTGCTCCTTCAAGTATTATAGAAGGAAGAACTATATGGCTTGATAGAGGAACAATAGTATCAATTAAAACAGTGGATGAAATGGGTAAGCTATTTGATAAGATTCAAAATATTGGCATAAATATGATATATTTTGAAACAATAAACGCAGGTTATAGTATATATCCAAGTAAGATAACGGAACAAACCCCCCTTACATCTGGTAGAGATCCTCTTCTGTGGGCAATTCAGGCAGCTCATAAAAGAAATATGGAACTTCATGCGTGGACATGGGTATTTGCAGTTGGGAATGTAAAACATAACCCGCTGATAGGCAGGTCTTATAGCTATCCTGGTCCTGTAATATCCAAGAATTATGATTTTGCGCTGCTTGGCTCGGAAGGAAATATGCTTCCAGTCAATCAGAATGAATACTGGCTGGATCCATCCAATTTAAAAGCCAGAAATATTGAATTATCTCTTCTTGCGGAAATAGTTAAAAAGTATGATATTGATGGAATTCAGCTTGATTATATTAGATACCCTTTTCAGAGAAGTAATAATTTTATGGGGTTTAATATTGAAAGTAGACAGAAGTTTGAAATAGAAACGGGAAATTCTCTGGATAAACTTGATAATAATACGCTTAAAATGTGGAATGAGTGGAAAACAAAGCAGATTTCATTATTTGTTAAAGATGTATCCGAAACACTTCGCAAAATAAAACCCGATATTAGAATTTCAGCAGCTGTTTTCGGGGGGAACAGACAAAAAAGACTTAATACAATTCAACAAGATTGGGAATCCTGGGTAGAGAATGGCTGGGTGGATATTTTAAATCCAATGATATATTCTACAAATATTCAAGAACTTGCTGAAAATCTTGATTATTTTGTAAAATCAGTCGGGAACAAAGCCTTTATTTATCCGGGTATTGCTGTAAGACAGCTTGAAGATGTTGATATGCTTGAACAAATATATACTATCAAAGATAAAGGAATGGTAGGAAATACTTTATTTGCTATGGCACATCTTGGAACAGAAAAATCCGAACTGTTATCACAGGGACCATATAGATTTAAAGGAGCAAAAAATCCAAGTATAAATCCTTTAAAATCAGTTATAGAATTGCTTGATGACTTTTTAACAAAAGTGGACAACGTTAATAAACCAAACAGCAATTCAATCGTTAATACTTACACTAAAGAACAGGTTATAAAAGAGGCAAAACAACTTAAGTCATATATAGTCTCTTATTATCAATGTCCGACCTCGTCAAATATAGAAAAATCAATCACAATACTTCAACGCCTTGAATTTTTAACTGATAATTGGTTATCAGTTAATAGTAATAAAAAATCAATGGTGATAAAGTCAATTACCGGATCACTTAAGGAAATTGATACTCTGTTATGTTATCAACAGCATAAAGCAACCTTGAAAGATTTTGCTCAAAATGAAATCCTAACGAACTTTACAGTAATTGATGCAAAAGAGTAATTAAAAACACTATTGCAAACAAAAAGGCAGCTTTCGCTGCCATAATTCTTTGTTTGTATCCCCAGTAATTTCCCCCAAAAATTCCTCAATAGAAATTAAATTAGTCTAATAGCGCCTCTAAGATTGATGCATTTTTACTTGCTAATGTGTTTTCTCTAACTCTTGATTTGTGGATGTATGTTCTTAATGCTTCTCTGATTAATTCGCTTCTTGATCTCTGTTCATTATCTGCAACTTGATCAATTTTTGTTAAAAACTCTTCCGGCATTGAAATTAATACTCTGGCCATTTTAAATCCTCCTAATATAACTTATACTTGTAATTTACCTCTCCCGATATCTTGTAGCCCTGTTTATGTTTTTTGTTTGTCCCTTATGTATATATAAAAACAAACCGATATAAATAATTGCTCTTTTTTATATATTATAGCTATATTTTTCTTAATACTTCGTAATATTTATTACAAAAAACAATCTATAACACAGTTTTAGGTTTTAATGAATAGCGAAGAGATTACGGAAAAATTGAATTTTTTCGTAATCTCTTCGTGAATTTTGTGTTTATAATTTATTTATTGTCCTGATGTTGTTCCAGAAGCAGGGTTTTCAATTTTTACGCCCATTTTTTTAAGTTCATTTAAGGCTTTAGCTGTGAATGGCGAATCAGGGAAATTTTCAAGTATTGTTTTAAAACACTCTATAGCATCATCCTTGTATTCTCTTTGTTCGTAAACATAGCCAACTTTATAATATAATGCAGGAAAGTCAGGATTTGTAGTATTAGCAGGCAGATAGTCATCAAGTTTTAATTTTAAATCAATAAGACTTTCATTGTCTTTTGGTGAAAATAATGCATAAGAATAGACTTTTTTTACAAGATTATTTGTAGTATCTGATATTTGAGTTAATTCTTCAGGAGTTAATTTCTTCTTCTTTTTGGCAGCAAGAGCATCACCCGGAAACATAAGACACGAAAATATTGTCATTACTAACATAACTGTAAAAAATTTTATTACTGATCTTTTCATTTTGTAAATCCTTACTTATTCCCCTAATAAAAGGGTACATTATTTCTTTACTATTTTTCCTCGATTACTTATACGATTCTTTTACAAGAATGAGCTGTTTTTAAAATAAAAATTCTTGCTCGATATTAAATAAATCGATGTTTCAAATTCATAATATCTTTATATGGAATGACTCCAAGTATTGTTTCATTTTCATCAACAATAGGAAGCGCTCTGAAAACATATCTTGAGAACATCCTTGATGCTTCCATTAAGGTATTTTCGGAACCTAAACTTATAACATTTGTTGTCATTGTGTTTTCCAGTTTTTCTTCGGGATTATCCTGCAATAAATCTCTTATGTCGACAATTCCAAGTAATTTATTCTGATCATCTACAATATAAAGATACGTGATAACATCTTTTTCTTTAGCATTGTCGTGGAATTCTTTCAATGCCTGTTTAACTGTCATATCCGGCGAAAATTTAAAGATATGAGATGTTGCATAATTTTGAATATTTTCTTCCTGCTTTTCAAGAAGAAATTCAATTTTTTCTGCATTTTCTTTATCAATTAACGTTAGAATATCATCAACAGCAGAAGCAGGTAAGATTGCAAGAACGTCGGCTGCCTGTGCCGGTGTCATATCATTGATTAATTCGGCTGCTCTTTCTTTTTCAATTGATGAAATTAAGTCTCTTTGAACTCTAGGTTCAACTTCTTCAAGTGTATCAGAAGCATGTTCTGTATCAAGGGCAGTAAAAATTGCTATACGTTGATCATGATCCAGTTCTTCGAGAATATCAGCAAGGTCAACAGGATGTATTTCGGGTAACTTTTCTTTTAAAACCTTTAATTTTACATTTCCTTTAAAGCTTCCGATGTGTTCGGGAAGCGGTTGAACATATGTCCAGGGGATTGTTTCGCTTTTAATTTTGCTTGCCAGATTATAAATATAATTAGCCAGCCATTTTAAGCCTATTCTTCTCAATAAGCCATATTTGCTTGAATCTACATCTGTAACATATAAAACATCATTGCGGAGTATTAATTTAACGTCATATACAACTTCTACTTCATTGTCATCAAGGTCAAGTACCTTTTTATCAAGTATGTGATCTTTTAAAAGTACCTGCGATTCAATAGGATCTCTTTCAAATTTTTCGATTTTATCAATTTCTATTTCGATTTCGCAGTTATTTATGTTTTTTACATTTTTCCAGGGAATAAGTAGTGATTGATGTCCAAATGGCCTACCGACAATCAAGTGAGTTACTTCAGGAAGTTTCTCTGTTTCAAATATAGCTATATCGCTGAGTATGCCTACTTTTTTATTATTAAAAGTAACTTTTCTGCCTATTATATCGCTTAAAAAGAAATTATGTTCCAGTTCGCATTGATTCTTCATAATATTAACCTTATTTCAATAGTGTAATAAATTTATATATCAGTAGTCCCATTATGAACAAAAGATAAAATTTAAGTATTAATAATGTAAATTTAACTATGGGCGACATTTCTATTTTGGGATTAGCATATTTTTCATTTATTTCTATTATTTTGTCGAAATTGTCTTCGTAAAACTTTTTTATCTGTTTTTTTATTATTTTAATACTTTTATTCATGGAAACTTTCTCCTGCTTATTTGAATAAATTAGGGAAAATAGTACTTATTCCATACAATGTGGATAAAACGATGATTATTATAATGATTGTTATTCCAAACAAATTCTGTATAAGTTTATTTTTGTATTCTCCCATTGTTTTCCTGTCATTCAATAGCAGGATTAAGAATACAAGTGCTACCGGCAAGAGTGTTACTGCTATAACCTGAACGAAAAGAGTTATCAATACAAGAGGCGCATTAGGGATTAATACTATTGAGCCTGCACTGATTAGAGTGATGAAATAATTTATATAAAACCATGGAGCTTCTTTAATCTTGTTATTTAAGGAGTGTGCCCATCCGAATACTTCTCCGAATGCCCAGGAACTGGTTAAAGAAATACATATAGCTCCTAATAGTCCAGCATTAAATAGTCCAATTGCTAAAAATGTACCAACGTACCTATTATGATCCATTAATGCATGTATTATTTGAGTAGCACTTTCGATTTCCACACCTTTTAAAAGGGTTCCGGTTACTATAACTATAAATATTGCGACAAGTATAGTTAAAATAGAACCAATAAAAGTGTCGAATCTTCCCCATGGAATATCCTTTTCTTTTACACCTTTATCTACAACTGCACTTTGCTGGAAGAATAACATCCATGGTGCAATAGTAGTACCAATATTTGCCATTAGAAAGAAAAACAGCTGATTATTAAATCCTCCCGGAAAATTGGGAATAAACCCGGTATGAATGATACTGGAAACAGACGGATTTACCATAAATGCAGCCGGAATATATATCAGGTTTAAAGCACAAAATAAAAGAGCGATTTTTTCCCAAGTCCAGTATCTGCCGTTTAGAACCAATATTCCTAAAAATATGCATACTCCAATAACAGTAGCAAAAGGTGGTACCCCGAATATTGATAAAGCAGCTGTCATTCCGATAAATTCTGTTATTAATGTAAGCCAGTTAATTAAAATAAGGTCAAGCAGGGCATACCATCCCCAATATGAGCCAAAACCGTCAAAAATAGCTTCGGCATATCCACGCTTTGTAACAGCGCCAAGCCTTACAGTCATTTCCTGTATAAAATAAGCCACTGGAATTAGTATAAGTAAAAACCAGATAAGTCCATAACCGTATTTTGCACCTGTCGCAGCATACGTTATAATTCCGCAAGCATCATTATCAGCAACCATAACTACAATACCAGGTCCGCTAATGATTAAATAAAGCGAAATAATCTTCCAGATTTTTCTATATTCATAAAATAATTTTGAAAAAAACTTCATTATTAAAATTCTCAATATAGCTAATTTATCATTGTTTGGATTTAACAGGCATAAAACAAAAAATATTTACTTTTGTGAAGCGGGAGTGAAGCAATTCTCAAGCGGAAGCGTTTAGCTTTCGGTTGGACTTGTGCAACTCGTTTCTTCATTGAAAGTAAATACGTTTCTAATCATGTCCAATTAAATATATGGATTTTGATATTACGTTGTCTTACTTCCCGTTAAGTTTTAAGTTTTCTTGTTTGGAACGAGTTTGTCTAAAGCCTGCATTCCCGCTCCGCTACTTAACGAGAAGTTGATAAATACAGAAATTATTCTATAAACAACTTGTCATTAAGCAATTAAATCAAGTATCTCGCGTAAGGATCGTCCATAGAATAATCTCCATTTGTTTATAAATCTGTTTTAAAAACTGTAATAATCTCTCTACTAAGTTAATAACACAACTAAACTTTGGCTGCAATATTTTTATAATTTTTATAGTGTCATTAATCGTATGTTAAAATTTAATATAGTTATTGTATAAAACTTGGTTTATATGGATATTCAAAAAAAGATTAACTCTTTAACCCTTAAAGAAAAGATTGCCCAGATGTTTATAATGGGTTTTTCAGGCAGCGTAATTAATGATGATAATATTAACATTCTAAAAGTAATTAAATCAGGTTTGGGTGGCATAATTTTTTTTGCGGATAATATTGAATCTCATGATCAGATAAAAAATCTTATAACTGATCTTCAAAATGCTGCTTCAATTCCACTTTTTACAAGTATAGATCAGGAAGGCGGCCTTGTTGAAAGAACTATAAATATAAAAGAAAGAACCGATTATTTAACTCCTATGGCACTTGCAAGTACCGGTAATCCTGATAATATTAAACTTCATACACATATTATGACTCAGGAACTTAAATATATAGGAATTAATATGAACTTTACTCCGGTTCTTGATGTTAATACCAATCAAAATAATCCTGTAATCGGAATAAGAGCTTTAAGCAATAATACTGATGAAGTAATAAAGTTCTCAAAGTCTGTTTATAAAACTTTTCAGGAGAATGATATAATTCCTGTCGGCAAGCACTTCCCTGGGCATGGAGAAGCAGGAATAGATTCTCATATCGACATGCCATCTATTGAGATGGATATAGACAAACTGGAAGAAATACATATAAAACCATTCAAAACTGCTATTCAAAATAATCTAGATGCAATAATGATTGCGCATGTTAATTATTCTGCTTTTAATAAAGATTCAAAAATTCCTGCATCATTATCCAAAGAAGTTATAACTGATTATTTAAAAGATAAACTGGACTTTAAAGGATTAATAATTTCTGATGATATGGATATGGGGGGAATAACGAAACATTATGACCACATTGAAGCTTGTATAATGGCGATTAATGCTGGTGTTGATCTATTTATATTCAGAGATTCTTCCGATGAAAATCTTGAATTGATAGATAAGTTGGTTATGGCTGCTAATAATAATGCTGTTTTAGAAGATAGAATTAATGAATCATTCAATAAAATTCTCAAATTTAAAGAAAAATATTCTTTTTTTGCAAAAGAACAGGCTAGTATAACTTTAAATATTAAAGAGAATCAGTCAAAAATCGATAAAATTGCGCTGGAATCCATAAAAGTCATTAAAAAAGGGGATTTATTGCCGCTTGAATCCTGTAAAAATTTTCTTATTCTTTCTCCTGACAAATCGCAGATATTTAATTACAGTAAAGATAAGGGATCACTCGGGGAATTTCTTAAAAGTTATTTCTGTAAAGAATTATTTTATTCATTAAATCCTGAAAGACTAGAGATACAATCTATTAAGCAAAAACTTGAAAATTTCGATTCGATAATTTTTCTTAGTTATAATGCATTAATTAATCAGGGACAAATTGAGCTTTTGAATTCAATAATTTTACCCGTTATTGCAGTTGCAGTTGGATCTCCTTATGACGTGGAAATTTTTGACAAAGCTGATTCAATAATCCAGACATGCTGTTATAAGCGCTCTTCTTTAATGGCACTTGCTATGATTTTAAATGAAGTCGAGTAGTAGGTCGATCCTGATTGTTAACAGGGTTATATACAACTTAAGCAGTATCAAACATGCCCCTATATGCCAATAAATTTTAATAAAAACATTGTCATAATATTATTGTATTTTAAGGGAAGTATGATCGGAATTAAGAATGGCAGAGGAATAATATACTATTCGATCTTCTGTTCTGAATAGAGGAATGAATAATGTATGCTTTTGAAATCATTGACAAAATGATTAATGCAATTTTGCGCAATGAGTGTAAACACCCGCATATAAATCAGTTTAATAGCGGAAATCATTGTCCTGATTGCGGACAAAAAATAAAAATAAGCTGGATTACTATTAGATGTCAGCAATGCAAAGTTTTGAGAATGCCTAAAAGTAATAATTATTATGAAATAGTACCTCTCGATAAATATTGTACTAATTGTGGATCAGAAAGATGGTTTTCAAATCATTCAGAAAAATTGGATGTTTCAGAATATATGTATGGAATATCCTTGAAGGAAGTTGTAGAGGGGGAAAATGCATCGGTGCAAAGCAAAACTGATGTCTGGGTGGAGCAAGCTGATAAATCTGGGGCCAAGCGTTTTAGTAATGTTATTAAAGCTTCCAGAAAATTTAAATAAATTTAGCGTGTGCATAAGATTAGAGCCTGGTTTTATAACCAGGCTCTTCTTTAGATGTTTAAATATACTAATTTGTCATTAGAAAGTAATAAATGTTCTTAATCCCATTAAAAATGAACTTTTTTGCTGTCCGTTCGGATGCATAATAACTTGCATATCCGGTTGAACTGCTAACCAAGGTGTCAGTTGTACTTTATAGAACATTTCAAGTGCATTTTCAGCTCCGTATCTACCGTCAAGATCACCTGCACCAGTTGTATCATATTCCTTTAAGCGGCCGCTAAAGCCTGCATTTGCTGTGGCAAATCCTATAATATCATTATCACGTTTAGGAAGAAGTCCTTGATATTGAACACCAAGTCCCCAATATCTGGACACTTCACTTCTGTCAGAAGGTCTCCATCCAAATTGACCTAATATAGTTAAGCCCTGTGTATCTTCCGAATCTTTATTTTCCTTTAAAATCATTTGTTCAGCGCCGAGATACCAGCCGTTGTCCTGACCAAAAGTTCGTACATCTCCGTTTGTATATTCATCAACATGTCCTGTATGCAGCCAGTAACCTACAAAATAATTCCCCTGATGATTTTTAATATTTGGTGTTACGCCGAGTTCTTCTATGAAAAATGATTTTCTACGGCTGTCTAAAGCTTGAAATCCTGTTTGACCGCCCAATCCTTCTCCGTCATACCATCCTGATTTTATTGAAGACCAGCTTGTTGGCTTTATAGTAGTGACAAGTCCCATTGCTGGGTTAGGATATGAAGGAAGCGGAACGGTAGGCATATAAGAAAAAGAAGCATTTGCAAAGTTAAATCCTGAATTAAGAGCGCAAAAATCATAATTTGCATCCTGTTTTCCAACTTTTACTTTAAAAACATCGTTAAAAAGACTTTGCTCATAATAGTATTCACTAATGTGGCCAAATCTTTGAGTATCATAAGTATCTAATAATTGATAATCACCTATTTGATCCTGAGATGAACCCATTCCATGTTTATTTTGGAAACGGGTAAGTAATTTACCGCCTGACCATAATCCCAATTTTTGCGTGTCTAATTCTACGCTGGTATCAATAACACCTAATGCTTTTAAATGTGTAGCACTAGTTGTACCACCGCGAAAATTCATCCAGTCACCATTATAGTAACTGCTTTGAATATCTATTCCGTGTTCTTCTAGTTTGGATCTGAGCCCAACCCAATTACCTGTTGCATAATTACCTTGCAGCCAGGTTTTCAACAAAGGAATTCTTTCCGGTTGAGCTTCCTTAACTCCGCCCTTTAATTCAAGAACAGGCAGCATATTTTTTTCTTTGCTTATTCCAGGAGTAGTTTTCTCAACTGTTGGAGTTTCTGAGGTTGCTAAGAAAATTCTGTTCTGTGATTTTTCAACTGCAGGTATTTCAGCATTCGTAACAGAAATAACCTCTTGAGCTTGGTCAGTGGTTTCTGTTTGATTAGCAAATACTAAATTGGTTGAATAAAAAGACAGAAATAAGAGCAGAATTAATATATTCCTGTACTTTCGATATTTTTTGAATTTAAACATAATAAACTTTCCTATACACTCTTAACCAGACAAAAATAAATTCACTTGTTTGTTTCTATTGCAATGATTATATCTTATCTACTTTAATTTATGAATACTTTATGTGAACTTTTTATAGCTACTGGCAATTAAAATTATTTACCTGTTTTATAAGATTAGTTATAAATAATGCAGAGTGAATAGAAAAATGTGAGTAAATTCAACTTATGCAATGTTTAAGACAGAAAATTAGTTGGAAATATTGAAAAATGAATATAAAAGATGCAAATAACTTTAAATAATATATGTTTAAGAAATGTGTATTTTCCCCGGATTAAGGCAGAAAAAGAAAATACTTTAAAAAATCCGCAAACAAGACAAAATCTGGCTGCATTTCCTTCATTCAAGGTAAGCAGAGCATATGCAGTAATTAGTTTTGGTCAAAACCTACCTGAAAATTATTCAACAGTTCAAAGTTATAAAGAACTTGTACCTGATCAAAAGGCGCAGCTAAGAGATTTAGTACAAAAGTATTTATCAAATAATGAAACTTATTCCAATGACGAAGGATTAGTGACTTTAGAGAATGTAACGAATGAAATAATAAATAAATTTAAAGATCAAAGACTTGTGAGTCTTGGTCGTTCACCAATACCTTTTTTGGAAATGGCAAAAGCTATGAAAAACGGCATCAATGATTATAAGTTTGTTGCATTTTCTCAAGGAAAAATACTTCATTCAATAAATTCAGATCATTGGCAGATTTGTAAAAAAAATCCGACTGAACGACAGCTTGATTGTTACAGAGAATATC
>JAQVCB010000201.1 GCA_028689995.1 Candidatus Gastranaerophilales bacterium | reverse complement strand
TTGACACTTCAATTCACTTGTCTTGAATTAAATAATGCTGTAGAGTACTTGTTCAACTGCGGCTTGCTCTTTATTTCTCACAATTTCACCCATTAGCAGAACCTCTTTTTCAGCTTTTTGTCTTGCAGCTTCCATTATCTGTGCTCCCTGTGCATTAGCGTTTGTTATTTTTTCTTCTGCCAATTTTATAGCTTCTTTTGTCATAGAAGAAATCATAACTTTCGCGTTCTGCATGGATTCAGAAAGCATTGCCTCTTTTTTTTGCAGTGCCTCGTTTTCCAGCTGTACTGCATTTAGCTCTGCTTGACGAACAGCTTGTACTGTTTCTTTTGCCATTAATTTACCCCCAAAACATAAAATGTAATATTTATCAAGTTTATTATACCCAATAAAACAATAAAATTCAACAAAAGAAATATTTCGTTTATATTTGCGTTTAATAATTATTTTTGAATTGCAATAGTAAGATTAATGCAAGGCAAAAGAAAAACATTCCAATAAAAATTTTTTTTAAACTGCATGGCATTTCATAAGCCACTAATCATCAATGAAGAAACTGTCTGCTACATGGATTTTTTAAAATTTATTTGAATATACTACAAAATAAAACTATTTATTTTACCTATAAATATACATATTAACTATTGCAAATCGGAAAAATGTTGTATAATAATTACAACAATAATATGAGGAGGTAAGACTATGGAAAGAGTAATTAGTCTCCTATTTGATATAGAAAAAAAAGCAAATCAGATAATTGATCGAGCCAATTTAGAAAAGACAGAAATATACGAAGAAAACGAAAAGGCTATTCTTGACATGGAAACTGCTATAGCAGAAGAAAACAACGCTAAAATCAACATTATTATTGAACAAGCTGAAAAAGAATTGGAAAAAGAAAAGCAGCAATTAATTGAAAGCAGTAACAAGCAATTAAAGGAACTCGAAAATAATTATTTGCAAAATCATGAAGATATAGTTAATAAAGTGTTTCATAATATAATTACTATTTGATAAAGAAGGAAACATGGAGGGAAAACCCCTCCAAAAAACATGGAGGGGTTAATATGAATTCTTCAATATCCTACAGTGGCATTAATACAAAAGTAAAAGCAATGAGCGCTAAGCTTATCAGCAAGGAGGATTATAATAGAATTATCACTTTGGAAAGTGTTACTGATTTAATAGCCTATCTAAAAAAGCATCCCGGGTATCATGATTTATTTCTGAAGTATGATGAACGCGAGATTCATCGTGGCCAAGCGGAACGGGTATTTATCAATGGTCTTTATCTTGATTATACAAAAATATACCGCTTTGCCAATGAAGAACAGCGTCAGGATTTAGAACTTATTTTCTTTCGCTATGAAATTAATGTTTTAAAAGTCTGTATCCGTTTAATTCATAACAATTCAAGTGCATACGATTTATCACAGTTCCATCCTTTTTTTACAAAGCATTCTCAGATTAATGTCAATACGCTTTCCACTTCACGTTCTATGGAAGAATATATTCAAAATCTAAAAGGTACCGAATACTATTCTATTTTAACGAAAATGAGTAAGAAAGGCGGATTATCATCCTTTGATTATGAAATGGCACTGGATGTTTATTATTTTACGAAATCCTGGAAATTGAAGGATAACATATTAAATGACTCTAATAAGAAAGCTTTTACCTTAAGAATTGGTACCGAAATCGATTTACTTAATATTATGTGGATATTCCGTTCAAAAAAAATGTATGATATGGGAGCATCTGATATCTTTACTTATTTAATACCTGTAAACTACAAGCTGACCAAATCTCTGCTGGCTCGTCTGGTAAGTACCGTAACATTGGATGAATTTATGAAGCAAATTGGCAATTCGCATTACAAAAATTTTTCAGCACATTTAAAAAATGGTACTATGGAACGGGAATATAATCGGATTATCAATAATATATATCTTTACAACATCGCTAAACATCCCGCATCCATGACAACTGTTAATTATTATTTATTCCGAAAAGATATGGAAATAAGCCGATTAACTACTGCTTTGGAATGCATTCGATATGGATTAGATAGTAAGAGAAAGCAGGATTATATTCTACAATAACAGAACAGGAGGTGTGAAAATGATTGAGAAAATGAGATTCCTCAGCATGACAGGACCCAAAGAAGATTTTGACCGAGTTGTTAATAAATATCTTACTAAATATGATATTCAATTGGAGAATTCTCTTACCGAGCTTAGTACTTCATATAGCTTAAAACCTTTCGTTGAAAATAATCCCTATAAAGATTTGATTACAAAATCAGAGGATTTAGTTAATAAACTCGACATGAAAAACTTAGCCTTTGAAGAAATGTTATCTCGTGAAGAGGCTGAAGATGTTATTAATTCGGCCTATGCCTTACTATCCGATTTAAATGATAATAAAAATAAATTAAAAAATCAACGGCTTGAGTGCAATGAATTATTAAACCAAATCGAGCATTTTCGTCATTTGGAGTATAATATACAGCAAATCATGGATTTAAAATTTATTCAATACCGATTTGGTAAAGTACCACACGAGTTTTATACAAAGTTTTC
>JAQVCB010000081.1:7047-11797 GCA_028689995.1 Candidatus Gastranaerophilales bacterium | reverse complement strand
GTCCGAACTGAATATCTTAGAACGAGTTTGGTTAAAGCCTCCAACGCCTTGCCAAGCAAGCCGTTTCGGCTTTAGCCAGCACTCCCGCTTCGCACGAGCCTTTTATAGTTATAATTGGATTTTACTGTTTATAACAAGACAGGCTCTTATTATTACCAGTTGTTACCCTGAGTAGTGCGAAGCAGAGTTGAACGGGTATTTTTATATTAACTGAAAAAGTTCAGTCATCTTTTGATGATCTTTAATTCCTTTACTCTTTTCCACTCCGCTGGAAATATCCATAGCATAAGGTTCTAATTTTACAGCTTCTTCTATATTTGAAGAGTTTAAACCTCCTGCAAGAATTAATGGAATATTATAAGTCTTGGCTTTTAGCACAATATCCCAATTAAAACTCTTTCCTGTGCCGCCATATTCTTTATCAGAGTATTTATCGAGCAGTATTGCAAAAACTTTGTCTTTATACCGGGGGATAATACTTAAATCGCTTTCATTGTTAATTCTTAGGGCTTTTATTATAGGAATATTTAGTTTTGACAGTTCTGAGCAAAATTCTGCTGATTCATCCCCATGAAGTTGAATTATTGTTATTCCTGTCTTTGAATGTATGCTTTTTATCTCTTCAATTGATGAATTAACAAAAACTCCAGCTTTTTCAAGATTTTCAGGCAGATTGTTTATGATTTCAGCCGCTTTTTCAGGCTCAATATATCTTGGAGAATTTTTGAAGAATATAAAACCCACTGTCCATGCCCCCAGCTTTGAAGCCAGGAGAGCATCTTCAAGAAGTGTTATTCCGCAAATCTTAATTTTCATAGTTGAATTATTGTGCCTTTATTCCGAAAAACGGATTGTTTTTCTTTTCATGACCTATTGATGTTGACGATCCATGACCAGGGTAAACTTTAATTGACTCATCAAGAGTAAAGAGTTTGTTTATAACAGAATCTTTAAGTTTTTCGTAAGACCCGCCCGGAAGATCGGTTCTCCCGACTGAATCAGCAAACAAAGTATCACCGGAAAAAAGTACATCATCAACTAAAAAGCAGACGGCGCCTTCTGAATGGCCTGGGGTATGAATTACTTTAAACTCCAGATTTCCAACTTTTATGATCTGACCATCTTCAAGGTAGGCATCTATTTTAGGAGTTTCAAATTTTGGCATATTGTATAGTTCAAGATGAGCTTTAATATTTTCTACAAAATACATATCATTCTGGTGTACAAGAACTTTTGCCCCGGTTTTTTCCCTGAGATCATAGTCTCCTGCAGTATGATCAAAATGTCCGTGAGTGTTTAAAATATATTTAATACTGGCATTATTGTCTTTTGCAAGTTTAACAGTCTTTTCCCAATCTCCGCCCGCATCAATCAATGCCGCATCTTTTGTATTTTCATCGATAACAAGGTAATTATTTACTTCTATAGGTCCTATCACCAAAGTTTTTATTATCATTTTATTTCTCCGAAAGTCATTTAAAATAAATTTTTTTATTAACCCTTAATAGAATTATAATTATATTTATTTTACTATAAAGAGTATAAATGAAGGTATTAAAGAGACTTAAATATGCTAAAGCAAATTTCAATATTAGGTTCTACAGGTTCAATAGGGAAGCAGGCTCTTGAAGTTGTTGACAGTCTTCCAGATCATTTCAGAATATTTGGACTTGCAGCAGGAGCTAATATTGAGCTTTTAAAAGAACAGGTAAAAAAATACAAACCTGAAATAATCTCTGTAAAAGATGAACAGGTTGCACTTGAACTTAAAAAAGAAATAGCCAATGTTAAAATACTATGGGGCAGGGAAGGCTTGACAGAAATAGCCGGCTGCGGAGAAAATAACCTTGTGTTAATAGCTGTTTCGGGTATTAACGGGCTTTTCCCGACACTTGCTGCTATAAATAATAAAGTTGATATTGCTCTGGCTAATAAAGAAACTCTTGTATCGGCTGGAAATATTGTTATGGAAAGAGCAAGAAATAATAATGTTTCTATTTTGCCAGTAGACAGTGAACATTCTGCAATTCACCAGTGCATAAATAATAAAGATATAAATCAGATAAAAAAATTAATTGTAACAGGTTCCGGAGGCCCATTCAGGGAAAAAATATACTCTGAAATAGCAAATGCTACAGTTAAGGAAACATTATCTCACCCAAGATGGTCAATGGGGGACAAAATTACAGTTGATTCTGCAACATTAATGAATAAAGGACTTGAAGTTATTGAAGCTCACTGGCTTTTTGGAATTGATTATAAGGATATAGAGGTTGTAATTCATCCGCAAAGCATTGTTCATAGTGCAGTAGAATTTAAAGACGGCAGTGTTATAGCTCAGTTGGGAATTCCAAGTATGCATATTCCGATTCAATATGCATTGACGTATCCGGATAGATATGAAGGTCTTGAAACAGGGAGCTTAAGTCTGACTGAAACGGCAAGGCTCGATTTTGAAAAACCTGATCTTGAAAAATTTCCCTGCCTGAAATTAGCTTATGAGGCGGGAATAAAGGGTGGAACATATCCTGCTGTGCTGAATGCCTTAAATGAAGAAGCTGTATATGCTTTTCTTAACGGCAAAATCAGATTGACAGAAATCTGTAAATTAGTCGAAAAAGGACTTGAAGTGCATACAAGTATTAAAAATCCAAATCTTGATGACATTATTCATTCAGATAACTGGGCAAGAGAGTTTGCAAAAGAATTTTTAAATAAAATTACTGTTAGTTGATATTTTCTATAATTTCAAGATTAAAGCCTTGTGCAACTTCCTGAGGTGATATTACAGAAAGTCCCGGGATAATCTGCTCAAATAAATTAAAAAGTTGCCTGCGAATAAAAGAAGGTGCAATCAGAGCAATATTTGTTAAGTCATAATCTGATGTTTTTATAATATCAATGACTTTTTTAATTAATTTTTTGCTTTTTTGATCTTTTGGAATAAAAAATGTAACTCCATTTTCCTGAACGAGTACTTCTTCCAAAGATTCAGCATGGTTGTCCGCCATCAAAATACCATAAATAGTATTATTTGAATCAGCAATTCTGCCACTAATCTGTCTGTTTAAGTAAATTCTTAATTTTTCAAGAATCTTGAGTCTGTCTTCTGTTTCCTGAATACTGTCATTCAATCTTTCAAAGATGTAAGTAATATCTTTTATGGAAACTTTTTCCCTTATAAGATCAGTAAAAATAGATCTGATATCGCCTATTGAGAGAGCATCAGGTATTAAATTTTCGATTAAATAAAGATTTTGGCTTCCGACAATTCCTATATAATTGTTGATGTCGCTATAATCAAGAATTTCATTAACATATTTACAAACTATATGTTCAAAATGGCTTACGATTACCTGAGCAGGGGTTAGCCCGTTTTCCCAAAAATCTTTTGTTCTGGATTCTTCAATCCAAAAAACCCTTTCGCCTGTAACAGGATCAATATCTTCTATAGCAGACTTTGGCTTTCTGTTTATATTTGCCTGTCCTTCATAAAATCTGATATATCCCGGCTGGACAAAACCTGATAAAACCTTTAAGCCTCTCACATCTATTCTGTATTCGTTAGCTTCAAGAACATCAGAATTAGTAAATTTGATAGCGGGTATGATATATCCAAGTTTGTCAGCCAGATTTTGTCTTAGTTTAACGGTTTCTGAAATCAGGTCTCCGCCTTTTTCATCATCAACCAGATTTAACAGCTCATCGCTTATAATAAGAGTTAATTTATCCTGATTAACCCTTTCATACATATGAATAGGATCAATTATATCTGAAAGGTCGCCTTTTAATTCATTTAATTCCTTTAATTTTGTGGAAATTTCATCATTCAGGTTTTTATAATCAATATTTCCAGATGATGAATCAAGTAATTTCTTAATTTTGGTGATTTCTTCCTGCTTTTGATTAATATTTGACTGAACTTCTTTACATTCTTCATATGGTTCATCAGAAGGCAGAAGCATTTTTTCCATTTTGGACTTGAAATCCATAACATCAACTACTTCCGAATTATTTATTATATCTATATCTTCACATTCTCTGCTGAAAATGCAGTTATATTGAATGCCTTTTGAGCCTGAATCAACTTCATGCAGCATATAAAGTTCCCATCCTTCATCAGCCATTTCGTTTAAAAGCATTTCGAGGTCTTCGGGCTGGTTGGCAGGACAGGTTTTAACAGAATATTCAAGCCTTGCATCATCAAACATTTATTGGAATCCTAAAAAAATATTGTCACAATTATAATTATATCATCAGGAAAACTTAAACTGTTAAATAATAATCGATAAATCTACCTAATAAATTTTCAGTCTGTCAGGCAGCAGAAATAGCTTGCTAGAAATGCTAGAAACCTTTCATCGGCGGAAAAATAAGCCCTTGCGGACAAAACATTCAAAACACTTCAGTCGTGAAATAAAAAGCATCGATCAACTGCATTCCTATACAGACTCTCAAATACAAAAGATAAATAGAAAGCAAAAGGTTTACAGCAAGGGATTATTTTGGAGCATATGAAGGTTTCGTGCATTTCTTGCAAGCGGTCAAATTTAAGCAAGTCGGCATTGTCTGAGGATTTTTCAATATACTATTTTAGAAGGCATCTTGCTTGATTAAAAATCCGATTATTATTCAAAAGTTGCTGTTTTGCTTGTTTAAACTTTTTCTATAACTGCAAGGTTTGGATCCAGTAATCTTCTGCCTACGTTATTAAATTCAATACTGCAAAGCTTCTTGTTGCCATAGCCGA
>JAQVCB010000081.1:0-6947 GCA_028689995.1 Candidatus Gastranaerophilales bacterium | reverse complement strand
GATTATTATTCAAAAGTTGCTGTTTTGCTTGTTTAAACTTTTTCTATAACTGCAAGGTTTGGATCCAGTAATCTTCTGCCTACGTTATTAAATTCAATACTGCAAAGCTTCTTGTTGCCATAGCCGATAATTTTTTTGATAACACCTTCACCGTATTTTTGGTGTCTTACGGTATCACCTTCTTCAAGGTCAAATTCTTTTTCTTCGGTTTCTTCAGCTGTAGAATAAATGGGTATATCAGGTGTTGGTCTGACAATATTTTCAAGTTCTTCATAAGCATCCTGAGGAGAAAATTCTTGCGCAGGTATTTTAGTTGTATAAAGAGCATCTACTGCATCGTATTGAATTTGGGTTAATTCTTCAGAAAGATTATATTCCGGCTGTATTTTTGTTTCTTCCTGCTCTTCATAGTGTTCATAGAATTCATCTTCTGTATCAAAATAAACAGGTTGATTTTCAATCAAGGTATTAGTTGCATTCTCATCCTCTAAATATTGAAGCTGGTTAGCTGCATTGTTTATTAATTTAAAGTCTTCTTCTATTTCATTGTTGGAAACAACCTGATCAATCTGGACAAAAAGAGGAATATTTTTTGTAATTTGTCCGGTAACAAGAGTTTCTGAAGAACTCAGTCTGTTTATAAAGTTGTTAAATGCAGGAAATTTTTCTGTTTGAATTTGTGGAGAAAAGAAAATTAAATTTTTAGCAGCAGCTGATATATTACCGGCGTATTTTGATTCATATTCTATTGAGACAATAGGTTTTATACCACTTTTTATGCCATGAACGTAGAGTTTATTTATTAATTCATCATCAATATTTTTGTCTATCATTTCAAATACAAGGGAAAATGACTGATTATAATTTTCAATATTGGAACTGATAATAGAATTAATAAATTCTTTATGCCATAAAGAAGAAATATATGATAAATTAAGAATAATGAAATTATTATTAGTTATATACGAATCAAGGGAGTTAATTTCATATTCAGTATTAGCAAAAATACCTTCTTTATCGAGTTTTGTCAGTTTATTTTTTAATAAAATCAGCTCAGGTATATTACTTTGTTCATATTCATCTTCAACAACCTGTTTAAACGATGAAAAAGGAATAAATCCCTTATCGCTTTCATCGGCATATTCTTGAACGCTCATAAAAATATCTTCTATAACAGCTCTTGTCTGCGCTGATACGTTAAAAAGAGTTTTTTCATAAAGAACATCTATCCCTTTGGAATTAAGTGGCAGCTTAAAATCTCTGCCGGCTATGAGTTTTTTTGCATAATTAATATATGAATATTCTCCTTTTAAATCGAGAAGTACAACTTTTTCACCGCTTTTTGCAATTTCCTGAGAAAGAAGATGAGATAAATTCGTCCTTTGTTCCTGTTTATCACAAAAGATCAAAGTAGGGTTTTTTAGTGAGTTTATGTCAAATTTAAATCTTGTATTTTGATATAACGTTAATTGGCCGATAGAAATGTCATTAAGATTATTTAAATCCATATAAGACAAAAGTTCTGTATTTGAAACTATTGAAACGGCATTATCTTTAGAAGGAACATTTCCTCTCCAGCTTATAAGTTTGTCATCAGATATAAGAGTAAATAAAATTTTACAGCCTGCTATATTGCAGGATGGTTTATCTTTAGAACTGTCAATTTTAGTAACCTGCGCCAGAATCCCGGTATCATCTTTGTTAATAACCTTGATAAAATCGCCAAGAAATAAACTTTCTTTATTCGTATCAAATAATATTTTAATAATTTCAGAATTTATAGAGCCAATTATCATGTTTTTTTCCCGGATAAACTTACTAAGATTACTTTTATTATAATGTAAAAAAGATAATTTATATTTTAACATAAGAGAGATTGCTACATAATTATAATTTCAAAGATTTGCGGTCGACCATTGTAAAGGCTTATTCAGGACTTTACCCGCCGTGGCGGCTGAAGTCTGGATATCATCAAAAGCATGATTTTTTACAGTTATTCATCAGTCTTAATATATATGGATATTTCATGTATGTGTAGTATGTTAAGAACCTTTACTTTTAAATTTTGTATATATATAAACAAAAATTGGCTATAGAGTCGATAATTTCTTTTATAGGCTTAGTAAATAACTTTTTAATTTGAAATTAATGTGATATATTAACTAACTTGATCTGTTTGCTATTAAATCATTAAGCAATTTTTCCTTTAATTTTGTTTTATATAAAGATATGAAGTTTTTATGAATTGTTTGGTAGGATGAGATTTGTAAATTGAAAATAGAAAATCAAAGTTATTTTACATGTTTTAATCAGAAACAGCAGTTGAAAAATACTGTTAAATTTACTTCCGGGGTAAATGATTCATTTACTGACATTAATACACAAGCTGATTCCAATGACAAAATAGAAAATAAAGATATAAGACAAAATTTAAAAGAAGGTTTTAAAGAAGGAGCCAAAGAATTTTGGGAAATATTTAAAAAGCCCAAAAATATTCTAATCGGACTTGGAGTTACAGGGCTTGGCTTTGGTGCACTTGCTGCTATGGGATTATCTTTTGCTTCCTGTAATGTATTATTTTTTGGTGTTTTAACAGGTGCAAGTGTTTTTGCAGTCGGCAAAAATATAAAAAATTACTATAAACATAAAAATGATAATCAAAATAATTTAGCTAAAAATGATATTAGAAATGTCGGTAAAAATTTGTTTGATATTTCAATAATAACAGGTCCTTTTGCCGTATCTTCTATTTTAAGAGCTGCAAAATGTACATATACATACATGGAAACAGCTGCAAGGGTAAAAAATTCAAGTTTTGGCGGATTTATATCTTCTCAGTATGGAAAACTGGGAGGCTTTTGCTCTAATTTGATTGATTTAGAGAAAATAAATTTTGAAAAATTTAAACTAATTAAGAAATTGAGTAAATTAAGTCCGAGAAAAACTCTTGCAAAAACAAGGGTTATTTCAGGAATAAACAAATTTTCAAGCAAAATGATTCGTATTAGAGGAAAAGTAGAGTTAAAAATCATTGATTTTATTGACAATAAATTAAATTTCAATCTTCCTAAAGATAGAATTTCATCAACAAAACTGTTTAACTATATGGAAAATCATAAACATTATTATTCCAAAATTGAATCAGAAATAAATAAGTATTTCGATAATGCTTCAATTAGAGTGAAATGTTTTGAAAGACTGACTAAAAAAGCTTGGAAGAAAAATGTAACAGCAGAAACTCTTCAGGAAGAAATAAGAGATGTAATTGGAGCAAGAAAAATTATAAATTCACCTGAAGAATTTGAAAGCGCTTTTAATTCACTTAAACGTCTTGCTGATGACGGCAAGCTGGTTGAAGTTGAAAGTCATCATGGAAAGGGTATGCCTCATTTTTTCACTGAAGAGCAGGAATTATACCTGACACAAAAAGGAATTAAATTTATAGACAGTGAAAAGGAAAATGGATATCAAACTATTAATGCAATTGTCAAACGTAAAAAAGATGTAAGTAAAAAATGTAATGTAAAATACTATGAGGTTCAAATAAGAGGCAAACATATTGATGCAATTGATAGCGTTGAGCATAAATACTATCAAAAGGATCCTACCGGAAAGCTTGGTGCTGAAAAATACGGTGACTTGTACAAAGATGCTGCAAGAGCAGATTTAGGCCAGCCTGTTGAAAGTGATTTCTTTGAAATATTAAATGAAATTTTTGATCCGCTTCATCGTTGGAAAATAAGAATTTCGGATTCTTGCAATAAATTATTGAGCAAAACTCCAAGATTTATTCCCGGAAGTGTTAGAGTAAATGTTAATAGTAACCGTATTTACGGAACAGGGAATGAAATAAAATCGTAACAAAAACGGTTATAAAATTTTGCATTGAATATATAACTGACTATTTATGTTAACAAGGGGTTGCAACCCCTTGTTAGACAAGGTTTAAAGAAAAGCTTTGAATGCAAATTAATATTACTGCATAGAATAAATTATTGATCTAAAAGACCATTTTTTTGGAAATTTTGATCAAGGTCATAACGGTCTAAATGGCTTTTTAACAGATAGCCGATAATCATTGCGCAGGTAATAATATCTTTTTCTTCAATATCAGTTTTGTTTTTAACCTTTGAAATTAATTCAGCATAATTATGAATTACATACAGTATTTGAGCATCAACCCTGTCAAGCATTACATCCATAGTAACTGTGGGATTTTCCAGGCTTTTTAGAAAATTTTCAGCAGCTTTTACTCTCTCTATCATTATTTTATATCCTTAGCTTATTTAGACTTCTGCATAACTACAAAAAATTATGTTTTTGATCGATATCCAGACTCCAGCCCTATCGGCCGTGCCAAGCACGCCCTTTCGGGCTTTCAACTGGAACGAGTTACGAAAAGCCTACACTGCCTGTTGACCACAGCCATTTTTGGCTTTTCTTCACTCCCGCTTCGCGATGCTTTTACAAGTATCGACCGCAAATTTTTGCTTTCTGACATAAGTTAAAGTTATACAACGGTCTCAATTAATAATGTTAGAAATATAGCAATAGACAAGTAATCTCTCAATACACTACAGATTAATGTTAGACAGGTACTTTCAAGTAAGTCTCTTCGACAATTGGCAAAATATCATTAAGCCATAAAAAACCGATTATTTTCTTTTCCCATGGAACATCTACTATTGGAAGATATTTATTCTCAAAGCATTTCATTAATGTATATGCGTCAAAAATAGCCATCCCGGGATAAAGAACAATAGGATATTCAAATTTCAAGTCCTGATCTTGAATTTTAGTGTTCTTTAAAGTATTGATGTTGTTATTAAATTTTGTATTTAAAATTTTGAGAATTTCACATTTGTCTATGTAGCCAACGATAGAATAATCTTCTCTGATAATGGAAATATTTTCGATTCCATAATTTTTCATAATTTCAAGAGCATTAAAAAGCGTATCGTTCTCAAAAACAAATATTGGAGACAATCGCATGTAATCCTTTACAAGGTTTTTTTCTGTTATCATATTTTTGCGTCCCTCTCAATATAGCAGATCTGCTAATTTAGCCAAATATGTGGTTTTCGTCTAACGTGAACGAGCTTTCAAAGTATAACTTCCGGTGTCTTTGTCAGGACTTTCAGTCCTGCCTGAAAGTCACCTGCAGTTATCCTTTGACGCTCCCGCTCCGCATCCCCGGATAAACATAAGAATTAATTTTGAACTGTATTTTAAATGACTAGATGGATATTATATTTACAAATACCGTATAAAAAATCTATACCTCTAAGGGTTAATTATATTAATTTTAAAATGACATATTACTTAGCCATGTAGATTAATATCTAACTGTGAAGCACTTGAGAAGTTGTCTTGAAATGAATTTTTGCAACTTTTGATAAAGACTCAAAACCATACTTTTGGATGAATAATTTTGCCTGAGATTTTACTTTATCAGAGGCTCCTTTTGGAAAGTTAATTTTATAATCCAGTGACAATTTTTTTATTCTGGCTACAAATTCTGCTCTGGCTAAGATAGAGGCAGCTGCTACTGCTATATCTTCTTCTGCCCTGACTCTTTGTTCCAGTTCTATTGACTTTCCTTTAGTCATTAATGCGTTTTTTATTAATGATTCATTTCCAAACTTGTCAGAAAGAACTTTTTTGCAATCACTTTTTTCCAGAATGTTTTCTATTGCACGGGCATGTCCCCATGCCAGAAGATTATTCAAATTTTTAAATTTGGCATACAGTTCATTGTATTTAGCCGGATTGATTGTCACAACTGAAAAAATACTTTTTGATTTTATTTTAATGGCCATTCTTTCAATGTTATCATCGTTCAGTTTTTTACTGTCCTTAACTCCAAGCTCATGAAGAAAGGCAATATTATTCTTGTCCACGAGAACTCCTGCAACTACAAGCGGTCCAAAATAATCTCCCTTTCCTGATTCATCAGTGCCAACCCAGCTTGAATAGGTCAACTTTGGCGGAGTTTGCAGCAATACTCCCTGTATGGCTTCTTTAGGAGTTTCTTTTGGCATGATATGGTTCAGGTATTTTTCCGTAAAATTTTCAGTGCCTTTTCCCTGCACAAGAATTTTTCCGCTTTTATAGAGCGAAACATTAACTTCGTTATTCTGTGCACGCCAGAAGGTATGTTCCATAGCAAAAAATTTAAACCCGTCACTTTCAAGCTTTTTTTTCAGCTCAGGTTCTTTTTTTAGGTCGTATTTGGAACTAAAACAGTTACTCATTATTACACCAATTATTTATGTTATTATTAACCATTCTTGCCAACAAGGGGTTGCAACCCCTTGTTAATCATTAATTGTAAAATGGTTTTTATTTAATCACTTCGCCGCCAAAATAAGGCTGGAGAACTTTTGGAATTTTAACTGATCCGTCTTCCTGCTGGCAGTTTTCAAGAATTGCAGCAAATGTCCTACCGACAGCAAGGCCTGATCCGTTTATAGTATGCACAAATTCTGCTTTGCCTGTGGCTTTTGATCTGTATTTGAGGTTTGCTCTTCTTGCCTGAAAATCGCCAAAGTTGCTACAGCTTGAAATTTCTCTGTATCCATCTGAAGATGGCATCCATACTTCAAGATCATAGCATTTTTTTGCACTGAAACCTATATCTCCGCTGCAAAGAGCAATTCTTCTGTATGGTAATTCTAAAATTTCAAGCACTTTTTCAGCATTCAGGGTAAGTTTTTCATGTTCTTCACTGCTTGTTTCTGGAATGCAGAGTTTAACTAATTCAACTTTATTAAACTGATGCTGCCTTATAAGTCCTCTGGTATCCTTGCCGGCAGAGCCTGCTTCTCTTCTAAAACACGGTGTATAAGCCGTAATATAAACAGGAAGATCTTCTTCTCTTAAAATTTCGTTCATATACATATTTGTAAGGGGAACTTCAGCAGTTGGAATAAGGTAGAGGTCTTCAT
>JAQVCB010000080.1 GCA_028689995.1 Candidatus Gastranaerophilales bacterium | reverse complement strand
CCAACTGCAACTATTTTATTATTTTTAATTTTATCAGCAACACCTATCATAAAAAATGTAGTCATATCCACCTCTAAATCTAATCTATGACTGCATTATACCATAAAACCATGTGCAGTGGTCTTTTAAGGGTTACATCTGTGATCCAAAATTAACCGGGATATTTTTTTAAAGTTTTAATAGTACCTACAATTTTTGCAACTTGAGGTAATATTAGTAAACATATAATAAATTATTATTTAATTTAAAAATTAATTCTGTCTTTTTCAACCACAAGAGGTCTTTTTTCAATCTTAGTATAAATAGCTCCGATATATTCTCCTAAAACTCCTGTAAAAAATAATTGTACAGATCCAAAGAAAAATAAACCTATTATCATTGGCGCAATCCCCATTGAAAACCTTTGCCAATAAACCAATTTAGCTATGAAATATCCTAAAGCTATAATTATACTTAAAATAGACAGGCAAAATCCCAGCATTGCAGCTATTCTTAAGGGAACTTTTGAGTAACTTGTTATACCAAGCATTGCATAATCATACAGAGAATAAAAATTATTTGCTGAAATTCCTCTTTTTCTTGTTGGTTGTGTAAACTCAACTATTGCCTTTTCAAAACCTATTTCGCAGATAAGACCTCTTATATAAGGCAAAGGATCATTCATTTGCCTCATTATCTCAATTATCTGTCTGTCATATAGACCAAAACCATTGAAATTTTTAATTAATTCCACATTTGAATTGGATAATCGGCTTATTATAAAATAATATAATTTTCTGATAAAAAACATTCCGGGAGTTTCTTCACTCTTTGTTTTAACACCTACAACTATTTTATAATTTTCTTCCCATTTTTTAATAAAATCAAATATTATGACAGGCGGTTCCTGTAAATCTGATGCCATCAAAATAACTGCATCTCCGCTTGCCTGAAGCATGGCATGATAGGGTGAGCGAATCTGTCCAAAGTTTCTTGAATTGACAATAATTTTAACGTTTTTATCTGTTTGCGCAATTTCTTTTAATATTTGAACTGTTTTATCTTTTGATGAATTATCAATAAAAATATGTTCATATTCGTATGAATCAAGCTTTTCAAAGATACCTTTAACTTGCAGGTAAATTTCTTCAACATTTTTTTCTTCGTTATAACAGGGTGTTACAATGCTAACAAGCTTTTTATTCATTTTCCCCCTTAAATACCAGATTTTTATTTAAAATAAAAGATAATAATGCCATTGGTAATATTAATATTGCTCCTGCTAAAAACATATTAAACTTTAAAGAGTCAAATATTCCAAGAAAAAATACATTTAAAATGTATATAATGCAATAAACTCCTATAAATTTAAATATTAAAATATTGTTTGAATTATTAAATACTAATATTCCAGTAGTTTTAAAGTTAAAAAGAACTCCTAATAGATAGGCTAACAAAATTGCAATCGAATAATGCAATCCTATAAAAAGAAATAAAGCATAAACAGAATATCCAAAGATTGTATTTAAACCGCCTACGATAAGAAATTTTATAAATTTTTCATCTATTATGAATAAATTCACTAAAACACCAGTAATCTACTTAAATTACCAAATTATTCCTGTATTTTAACATAAATTATCTGCTTGTTGAAAGATTTTTGAGCAAGGTTAAAACTCTGCTGATCATTCAAATTTATGATTCTTTTTTAACTCGTTCAAGCCTTCGGAAATATAAACTCGTTTAAACCTGAACTGCTAATTAAAATTATTTTTTAATTAAATTAGAATCTAACAATTTAATTAAAATAGTCATCCCGACCACAGTGGAAGGATCTTGCCAATGAACGCTTTTAGTATAAAATCGAAAATTAGTAAGACCCATTCGATTCCGCTTCGCTTCATTCAGGGTTGCAAACTACTATTAATAACATAGTCATCGATTTAGCAGTTCAGGTGTTTAAGTATACAGGAATTATATTTTTTCTGGCTCTTTATAAAAAGCATCGCATATTTGTTTTTGTTTACAGACATCTTTTTCAAACAGCAGAAAAATTAAATTAAATAAATGTTTCTTTTTTCGAGTGGATAATTATAATTTTAATATGCCATAATGAAAAATAAGCAGCATTTATTTAAAAGAGCTGCTTTTGTGTAGGTTAGAAGATAGTAAGTAAGGGATAGAATAAATGCGGGCAGCAAGTGTAATTTTAGTAATTTTAACCATGCCTTTTGTTATGGCGTTTTCAAAAATGGAAAGTATAGCTGAATCAAATAATTATTCAGCAGTAACCGAAAGTCCAAAATTCGTTCAGGCTTTAAACTTAATGGATGGAACATCGGCAGAATGGGCAAAAAGGGCAATTCTTGGTGAAAATATAAGCCACAGGCCGATTAAAGTTTTATTTAAGGATTTGGGAAAAATTTCACAGGCGTATGCTTCTTTCGATGCTCTGGGATGGAGAGGAGAAGACGGACAGCTTTATATATTCATAAGTAAAAGACATATGAATGCTCCAACGGAAGCTCTTGCAAGTATTTTATCTCATGAATCAATTCACCAGGATGAATTTTCATCTATAGAAGAAGAGACTTATGGCTGGTGCTATGAAGCAGTTGTGTGGTCACAGATGAAAAAGAAAAATCCTCAGCTAAGTAATTATAACTATGGTGAAGATTCTCTTGTAGACAGACTTAATACTCTTGAAAAAATGTTCAAAACTTCCAAAAATACTGATAAAGAAATAAGGCATGCAGTTTCAAAAAACCCGGGCTATAGCGGTTTACCCGCATATTCTCCAGGCTTTGACGGAAATGAAGAATTTATACATTAAAAAATAAGACTTCAGAAATTTTTTCTGAGGTCTTTTAATATTTACCTTTCATAGCTCTATCAATTTCTCTTTTGACAGTCTTCTTTGCTATATCTTCCCTTTTATCATAAAGTTTTTTACCTTTTGCAAGGCCAATTTCAACTTTAGCCCAGCCGTCTGAAAGGTACATTTTTGTCGGTATTAATGCATAGCCTGTTTCTTTTGTTTTTCCGATAAGCTTTTTTATTTCCTGCTTTGTGAAAAGCAGTTTTCTTTTTCTTTCAGGTTCATGATTATATCTGTTCCCCATATCATAAGGGCTGATATGAGAATGATAAAGCCATACTTCTCCATTTTCTATTTTTGCAAAGCTGTCTTTCAGGTTTACTCGGCCTGCTCTGATTGATTTTATTTCAGTTCCTGTCAGGACAATACCTGCCTGAAAAGTTTCAAATATATGATACTCATGGTAGGCTTTTCGGTTATTTGAAATTTCCTTTATTTGACTCATTTTACTCCAATTAAAATAAAGTATTATATATTTATGAATATTATAAGAAATCTTTTATAATATCCGATAGCCATTATATATTGTATTGTCTTATTAAGAAAGATCAATTGTAAAATATGTCACTAATAAATTGTAAAAAATGCGGAGTATTATTTCAAAAGAGATTAAGAGACATTTGCGATAAATGCCTTGAAAAAGACAATTTAACTATTGATAAAATTGAAAAATATATTCGAAATTGTTCTGAACAGTTTATTACATTTGAAATGATTAAAAAGGCAACAGGTGTAGAATCTGAAGAAATAGAAGAATTTTATAAAAAAGGCAGATTGAGCATTATAACAGGCAGATTGACAACAAAATGCAAGATCTGTGGGGTAGAAATAAAGGGCGTTCAAGGGAACAGCAATTTTTGTGTAAAATGTTCAAGTGAAGTGATTAGTGAAGATGGTGCTAAAAAAGCTATGCTTGATTCCAAGAATGCAAATATTGAACTTAGAAGATTTGATAATGATATAATTCATTCAAACAAAGTCATTCCTCCTGATGAAAGAACGAAATACGGTTTTAAAAAAAATTATGAATAAGTTTATTAAGCTATAACAAGAACTTCTTCGAGTATTTTATTTGCAGCTTTAATCATTTCTTCAATATCGTTGTTAAAATACTGTTTCACAACTTTTTTTAAAGCTGTGTCGCCAGCGTTAATTCTTGATGTAGCTGATCTGTAATAATATTTTTTACCCTGTTTGATTCGCTGAATATGATTTTTTTCAACAAGTCTGTCTAAAACAGTTTTAACAGTAGTATATGCCCATTTTTGTCTGGTAGAATTTATTTCTGCTTGAACATTTGATACATCTATTAAAAATTGATCATTTTCTTCCATTTTCCAAAGAGCATTTAAAATTTTATTTTCAAGGTTACCATGCCTGCGGTCCATAATATTTCCCCCAAATTAAAAACTACAATTATAGTAAATATAGTATAATCTTTGTTTTGGGTAATTTCTAGTGTAAAGTGAATATTTTTTACAAATTTTATAATTATGGCAATGGGAGTGAAGAAAAGTTGAAACAGCTGCGATGAACAGGTGGTTTAGTCTTTTCGCAACTCGTTCTTAGTAGAATTATTTTGGATTAACTTTTTTAGGTGCAAAATTTATCTCTTCAGGGCCAAAATGAATCGGTTTGGCAGGAGAAAAGTTGACTCTTGAATATCCTGAAGGAGAAGGAGTATTTGTTTTATCTCTGTATATAACTACTCCATTTTTAAGCTTTACCATTTCATGATTATCAGATGATTTGTTATAACTGTTATTCATTAACTTGCCCAGGCTATTTGTATTTATAATAGAGCTTTGAGACTGTTTACATCCTGTTAAAGCAAAAAGCGAAAAAATACAAACTAAACTTAAGAAATAAAATTTTCTGTTAAATTTTAGCATATTGTCTCATCTCTCTATTATTACTTATTATAATTATAGTACAGTTTTGTGTGTTTTATACAGATCTTAATTTGAAATTTATTTAATCGTTATTTATAGCAAAATAGACTTCTTTTAATCGTTTTTTACTTATATGAGTGTAAAGCTGAGTTGTAGAGACATCGCTGTGGCCTAAAAGTTCCTGAACAACTCTTAAATCTGCGCCATTTTCAAGCATATGTGTTGCAAAACTGTGTCTTACAGTATGAGGAGTGATATGTTTGTTTACATATTTTCCAAGATTTTTCATCAAGCTGTAAACTTCCTGTCTTGTTATATTTTGACCGTTTTCCCCAAGAAAAAGAACGGATGTTTTAAGAGAATTTTTTTGAAGGATCAGGTTTCTTTCCTTTAAATATACTTTTATAGCAAATTTTGCCTGATCTCCAATAGGTACAAGTCTTTCTTTTGAACCTTTTCCAAAACACCTTACATAATTTTGATCAAGATTTACATTGGAAATATTTAAATTTACAAGTTCTGATACTCTGAGTCCCGAAGCATATAATAATTCAAAAATAGCTTTTTCAAGTTCTGAGAGATTTTGAGAGAGAATATTGTTAATTTCACCCATTGTTAAAATTTTTGGCAGATGCCTGCTGAGTTTTGGCTGTTCGAGGCTGACGGTCGGATCGTGATTAATCATCTCCTGCGACATCATCCACTTAAACCATCCTCTGAGAGAAGCAATTTTTCTTGTTATGCTAGCTGGAGCAAGACCGATTGCTCGCATATCTCTGATATAAGAGTTGATGATAGATCGTGAGACATCGTTAAAGCTGTTTATCAGGTTTTTGTCAAGAAAACCGATAAACGATGTGAGATCTCTTCTGTAAGCCTGTTCTGTGTTACAGGACAAGCCTCTTTCTACATAGAGATATTCAATATATTCAGAGAGATTTTCAAAAAACGGACTCTTAGATACTGCTTCCATAAATAACTCATATTAAAACTCTTAACTCGTATCCTGATTCATTAATTGTGACAACATAATTTTACAATCAATGAGTTAGTTTTCATTTTACTTTTATTCAGGAAAATAGGCAAAAATATTACGGTTTAAATATGTATAACTTCAGGAAATAAAGTAATTTGATTTCTATATTTCCTCTTAATATAAGACATAATCATCCTTTCAGCTATTTATAAATCTATTATACAGAATATCAATAATTATTGGTATTTTTCACATTACAAGTGCAAAAGGTTTTTGAAATTCTATTGTTCTGAACCTTATTTTAAAGTTAATATTTGGATGAATGCTTTTGCTTGCCGCAAATCTTGCATTATCCTCCAGTAATTTTTGTATTGCTAATTAATTTTTCTTCTATACTGCAAAAAGTATCATAATTTAGCATGACACTTAAAAGGATATAGTAATGTCAAGCGTTTTGACTATCTGACAATTCAAGTTAAATATTGTAAAAAATATGTATTAGTATTAGCAATAATTTTTTCATTTATTTTTTATATATTACAGATGACGTAATGTTTATATTTTGTATGAAAAATTATGGGTGATATGTAATGGCAATTTATTTTACAAATAATAATTCTTTGTTATTTGTGGGTAAATTATCGAAAAATCAACAAAAAATTATGGAAGAACAAATTCAACATACAATACAAAGACTAAATGAGAGATATGACATTATAGCAGACAGGAAACTTGTTAAAAGTTTGGTTAAAAAGATTCAACAAGGAGAATCAATCAATAAATTTGTCGAGAGTACAAATTATACAGTACATGATATTGAATATGAAGGTAAAATCATAAGGTTATTATATGATAGAAGAACCCATACTACTGCTACTGCTCTTCCACCTCCAGATTTTATAATTACAGATTCCAAATATAATATACACAGTTATGAAAGATTTTTATATAAATCAAATCACGATAAAACATAACCAATTTTACTCTATTCCACACATCATTTTCTTAAGCGGTTTTGTAAGAAGCATGAGAATTATTGCCGATCCGCCTGTTATCAGAGCAGGTATTAAAAAGAAAACCTGATGATTCATAGTATCGTAATTTCCTGCAAAAATTCCACCCGCAAAGTTGGCAAAAAAGCTTGAAAGAAACCATACACCCATTAAAAGTGAGGCAAATTTAACAGGAGAAAGCTTTGTAACAACTGAAAGCCCGACAGGCGACAGACAAAGTTCTCCTACAGTATGGAAAAAATATACGCAAATCAGCCAGATAAAGCTCACTTTTCCTATAATTTCAGATATCGATGAAGCAAAAGCCATCATGAAAAAGCCTATTGATACAAACACAAGTCCAAGAATAAATTTAACGGGTGTTGAAGGATCTTTATTTATCTCTGAAAGTTTTATCCACAGCGAAGAAAACAATGGTGCAAGAAGTATAATTAAAAGAGGATTAATTGACTGAAAGTAACTTGTCGGAAATTCCCAGTTTACAAAAGGAATAAACCTGTTTGTGGAGCGATCAGCAAACAGCGTGAGAGAACTCCCCGCCTGCTCAAATGATGCCCAGAAGAAAATAGTGAAAAACATAAGAATAAATATAGCTGCAATCTTTTGCTTATCTTTTTTTGTCAAAGACTTATCAAGATCAACTTTTTCAGGATCACATTCTTTAGCATTTTTACAGTGAACAGGTTCAAGACCGATGTGTGAAAGAAACTTTTTCTGTCCCCACATATAAATTAAAAGCCCGATAACCATGCCAACTCCTGCTGATGCAAAACCGTAGTGAAAGCCTATTTTTTCTCCAAGTGTTCCGCATATCAATGGTGATAAAAGAGCCCCCAGATTGATTCCCATATAAAATATTGTAAACCCGCTGTCCCTTCTATGGTCATTTTCTTCATACAGTTTGCCCACAATGGTTGAAATATTGGGTTTAAAAAAACCATTTCCAATGATTAAAAGCCCGAGTGCAGTATAGAAAAACGGCAAAGATGAAACTGCCATGACAAAATGCCCGAGAGCCATAATTACTGCGCCTATAAAGATACACTTTCTTGAACCCAGATAACGATCTGCAATATATCCGCCAATAAGAGGGGTTAAATAAACAAGCCCCGTATACAAACCATAAATATGACCTGCTTTTTCAGTATTAAACATAAGAAATTTAACCATATATAAGGTTAAAAGAGCTCTCATGCCGTAATAACTAAATCTTTCCCACATTTCTATCATGGAAAGAAAATATATTCCCTTTGGCTGCGCTGTTTTCATTATGCTTTTCCCAAACTTAATTAAAATTGTGATGCTGAACTTGTTTCAGCATCTCCTGCTTCATACAGAACCCGAAACAAGTACGGCATGACACGTTAATCTCTTAGTCTAACCTGCGTCCAGCGAACGGACGTCTACCTGAATATCGGGATTATAATTCCTGTTAATAGTATTTATCAGCTCATTACTTGTTTTTACCCAGCAAGTCGAATTTGCAAGAATTTTTATGTCCGATTCGTTGTTTTTAACGTTGAATATAACAGGATCATTGCCTTTATACTGTTGAAGAAGGTCTTTTAATGCCATAATAGTTTCAAATTTAGTGTCAGTGATAATAATATTAAATAAATTACAGTTTTCTACCATTCTGACAGTATCGATAATAATGCTTATTGTGACTTCTTCATCGCCTCTATGCTGGATTTTCCCTGTAACAATTACTTTGGATTCAGCTTCAAGGAATGAATTGTACTTATTTAAGACTTCACTATACGCAACAATATCAACGTTACCTGTCAAATCTTCAAGCGTTCCGACTTTTAGCATTTTATTATTCTTGGTTGTAATCAGCCTGATAGTACTTATTAAACCGCAAACAGTAATTATAGCCCCCTCCGGTAAATCTGTCAGTTCAGAAATATTATGAGTTGTCAAAAACGGTAGCTGATCTTTTATATTTGAAAGAGGATGGCTTGTAACATAAAAACCGAGCAGATCCTTTTCATATCCTTGTATTTCACTATCGGAGAATTCTTCATCTGAACCGGACATTGTAAATTGAGATGGAGAAGAACTATCACCTGACATAGCCGAAAAAAGGCTTATCTGTCCGCTTGCTTTTGCTTCTGCCGCTCTTGTCGCTGCACTAACAGCAGATTCAATATTTTCAAGCACCTGTTTTCTACTTTTTTCTATATTAGAAAACGCTCCCGCCTTGACTAAACTTTCAAGAGTCCTTTTATTAAGACATTTCAAGTCAACCTTTGTGCAAAAATCGTAGAAAGCATTAAAAAGTTCATCTTTTCGGGCATTAACAATTGATTCTATCACTCCAATCCCGATATTTTTAACAGAGGCAAGCCCAAACCTGATATTATTTTCATCAGGCGTAAAGTCCGCACAGGATTTATTTATATCGGGAGGAAGAACTTCTATACCCATCTTTTGACATTCTGTAATATAAAGTTGTATTTTATCCTGATTATCACTGACACTTGAAAGCAATGCAGACATGTATTCAACAGGATAATGTGCTTTTAGAAAAGCTGTCTGAAATGCAAGCATCGCATAAGCTGCTGAGTGAGACCTGTTAAAGCAGTAAGCTGCAAATGCTGTCATTGTATCAAAAAGTTCTTTTGAAATATTTTCAGGAATATTATTTCTATCTGCGCCTTTAAGGAAAAGTTCTTTTTGTTTTTCCATTTCCTCAAATTTTTTCTTGCCCATTGCCCTTCTTAAAATATCCGCCTGTCCAAGTGTATAGCCTGCAAGCACCTGAGCAATCTGCATTATTTGTTCCTGATAAACAATTGTTCCATAAGTATCATGAAGAATTGATTCAAGTGCGGGATGAGGATATTCAACTCTTGCTCTGCCATGTTTTCTCTGGACAAAATCTTTAACCATACCTGAATTTAAAGGACCCGGTCTGAACAGAGCAACCAGAGCACCTAAATCTTCAAACGTTGATGGTTTTAAATCCTTGACAAGGGTTTTCATCCCCGAAGATTCAAGCTGGAAAACTCCGTCAGTATCTCCTTTTGTAAGCATTTCATACACTTTTTCATCTTCAAGGGAGACTTTATTTATGTCAAACTCAATTCCTTTTCTGTCTTTGATAAGCTTAAGGGTATTATCAATGATTGTAAGATTTCTCAAGCCAAGAAAGTCCATCTTGAGCAGACCGAGTTTTTCAAGGTCAGCCATCGGATAGCCTGTAATAATGACGCCGTCTTTTGATTTTTGAACAGGCACAATATCAGACAGAGGATCTCTTGAAATTATAACGCCTGCCGCATGCGTACCGATATTAAATTTAAGTCCTTCAACAGATTTTGCAATGTCAACAAGTTCTTTAACCATAGGATCTTTGTCATACATTTTTTTAAGATCCATACCCTCCTGAAGAGCATCATCAATCTTGACTTTTACAGCTACAGGAATCATCTTTGCAAGCCTGTCAGACTCTGCATAAGGAATATCGAGAACCCTTGCAACACCTTTCATTGCAGCTTTAGCTGCAAGTGTTCCAAATGTGACTATCTGACAAACCTTGTCACCACCATATTTTTCCGATACATATTCGATGACTTTTTCTCTTTTGGCAATACAAAAGTCAATATCTATATCGGGCATGCTTACTCTTTCAGGATTTAAGAATCTTTCAAACAACAAATTATGTTCGATCGGGTCAATGTTTGTTATACCGAGAACGTATGCCACAAGACTTCCTGCGGCAGAGCCCCTTCCAGGGCCCACAGGTATATCATTATCTATGGCATATTTTATAAAATCCGCAACGATAAGAAAATATGCCGCAAAACCCATCTTTTCGATGATCTGCAGTTCATATTTAAGTCTGTCTTCCAGATCAGGCGTTACATCTTCATACCTTTCCCTGAGACCATCTCTTGCGATTCTGTTGAGATAAGATTCTGCAGTATAACTTGTAGGTACAGGATAATGAGGCAAAAGACTTTTGCCCATGTCGATAATCAGATTGCATTTTTCTGCAATTTCAAGAGAAGTATCGATTGCTTTGTTAAACATATCTTCATCAAGCCAGCTAAACGCTTCTTTAAGCTCGTCTGAATTTTTGATATAGAATTCATCATTATGAAATCTCATTCTGCCGGGATCATTAAATGTTTTGCCTGTTTGAAGACAAAGCAGAATATCATGCGCCTTTGCATCAGTTTTTTTCGTATAGTGGCTGTCATTTGTCAATATGAGCTGTATATTTAATTCTTTTGCAATATTTAAAAGCTCGGCATTGACCTTTTTCTGCTCATCCATGCCATGATCCTGAAGCTCAAAATAGTAATCTTCGCCAAATAAATTTTTGTAGTATCCTGCAACTTCCCTTGCTTTTGCAGAATCTCCCCTCAAAATATGCTGGCCTAACTCTCCGCCAATACATGCAGAAAGACATATTAAGCCTTTGCTGTACTTTTCAAGTATTTCATGGCTTATTCTCGGCTTGTAGTAAAATCCCTCAAGATGAGCTATGCTGACAAGCTTTACAAGATTTTTGTAGCCTTCTCTGTCTTTTGCCAGAAGGACAAGATGAAAATTTGAACTGTTTTCAGAAGTTTTAACCTGAATATCACCATCTATAATATAGACTTCACAGCCGATAATCGGTTTGATGCCTTCTTCTTTTGCTTTTCTATAAAATTCTATTGCCCCATACATAACTCCATGATCAGTAATAGCGCATGCAGGCATGTTATTAGCTTTGGCATGCGATATAAGATCAGATATTTTGGTTGCACCGTCAAGCAAGCTGTATTCTGTGTGCAGATGGAGTGGAACGTATGGTCTCATTTTTCTACCCTATATTTTGTCATGTATTAATTTATCATGATTTGGAAGCAATAAAGCAGATTTGATTTTATATGTAAATTTTTTTACTGGAATTAACATCTATGACGAGCTTGAAATGTTTAACTGATTTTTGTTAGTATTAATATTGCAATAAGTAAGACTAAGGAAAAATTGTTAAAAACTAACCAATATGTCATCCTGCTTAGTAATTTTATTCATGATGTAATAAACAAGGAAGGGTTGAGACTTATGTCACCCTAGTCTTAGAGACTTAGCTCAAGATTGTCCAACCCTTCTTTAGTTTTAACGAGACTTAAG
>JAQVCB010000200.1 GCA_028689995.1 Candidatus Gastranaerophilales bacterium | reverse complement strand
TCCGATCTGACATATGCCTGTCCGAGATTATAACTGGCCTGATCTTTAACAGGGCTGTCAGAATATGATAATATTTCCTTCAGCTTTTTTATGGATGACCTTTCATCGCCAAAGGAAGCCGCACACTTTGACTGCTGAAGAAGAACAATATCATATGCCGAATAAAAAGAGGGGATTTTTTTATAAGTGTTATAAGCAGATTTGAACTCTCCCTGACTCTGCAAAATTCTGCCTTTTTGATAAAATTCTCTGGACTGCGCTGTTATTGGTGAAAAACTGTCCATCCATCCCGGATTTAATAAACATATCAGCAATAATAAAATAAATCCGCCGAGGACATATAAAAATTTTTTTTGTTTCCATTTATGTGCCATATAATAATCTTTCCTTTGAAATCACCTTTATTTCCCGGATGTTATTGTTTCCTTTAATTACATTTATTTTATCCTGAATTTTTAAATTTAGCGGAGAATTGTTTTTAATATAGTTTGTTATTAAATCCTGAATATAAACTTCCGAAAAAACAGTATTTCGCGCATGTTTTAACTGGACATACCCGTCTCCTCCGCTAAAGAGAAAATCATTTGCAATTATTTTATAGTATTTTTCAGGATTCAATGGCTGTCCATTTATAAAAATATCCCTGACTCTGTTACCTTTCTTTAAAATTTTTGTACCGTCAGAAGACATTATCTGCGGATTTTTAGAAAGATCGACAGTATAATTAATGCCTTTTGTCTGTAGAAAGGAATCTTTCACTTCAGGCAGGTATGCAGAACTGCTTTCCAGCATGGACTTTATTTCTTTACCTTTCAATTGAGCCATAACAGACTTGTTTTCAAAAGGAAAAATTTCTAAAATATCAGCTTTTGTGACATTTCCGGGAGAAATATATCTTTTAACTCTTATTCCGCCATTATTTTGAATAACAATGTCAGCATCAGGATAATTTTTGCTGATTGCTTCATTAACTAAAAGACCTATGGTACTTAAAAAACCTGAAGATTTGCTGTCAATAGGAAACTCAACAGTTCCAACAATTTCAGCTGTCAGGGCATGAACTGTCGAAGACAGTTCATTAACCTGTCTTGAAATAATCTCATCTTCCTTGACATTTTCATCAACAGGAATAAGTTTATATTCATAGCTGTTTAGCTTTTTAGAACTGAATTTAAGGTCTATTCTACCTAAATAAATACCCTGCTCTCCGCTTTGCACAATGATTGTTTTATTATTTCCATGCCGTATAATAACAGGTTTTGTTAAGAGAGTATGACTGTGTCCTCCAATGATTACATTAATTTCAGGCACTGCCTTTGCAAGTCTAATATCATTTTCAACACCCTGATGAGATAAAACCACAATTAAATCAACTTCGAGTTTTATTTTACCAATTATTTTTTTTAATTCCTTAACAGGGTCACTTACTTTTACGCTGTCACCAAGCAGTGTCATAACCTTTAAATTCTCGGCAATTATGCCGATAACTCCAATTTTAAAATTACCAAAGTCTTTTATCACATATTTATCAAATTTTATATTTTTATTGTCTTTAAAGCTAATATTTGCACAAACAAAGGGGAATTTAGCAGCGTTAGTCATTTGTCCAAAGACATCCAAACCTTTATCAAATTCATGATTGCCGGGTGCAGCAACATCATAGCCAATATCTGACATAAGTTGCATATCAGGAATGCCATTAAAAAACTTGAAAAATAAAGTACCCTGCGCAATATCACCTGCATCCACCGTTAAAACATATTTATTAGTGTTTTTTATGTCTTTAATTAATGCAGCTCTTCCTGCAATTCCGCCTGAAAGATTTTTTAAATTTCTGTACTGAAAAGGCTCAAGCCTGCCATGCACATCATTTGTATGCAGGATTGTCAGATAATGTTCCTGAGGTTGAGCAAAACACGAACAATCATGCGTAATTAGAATCGATATTAAAGCAAAAAATATAATTATTAGCTTTTGAACAGTAATTTTTTTTATCATTATCAGATATCTTTGTCTTATTAATACTTATTCTTACCAGTAATAAAGATAACATAAAATTAGCTTTTTATATCAGGGTCTAAACCATATGGACTTGCTACAGATAAAACAATAAATCCTCTGATTGATGTAGATGAATTTAAAATACGTAAAAATATATATATCGTCACTTTTATAAATGAGTATAAATGGAATATATGGGGAAATTACATGAATAATTATGCTGTTAAAACCATATCAAGACCTGTAAAATTAAACACTGTCAGAATTGAAAATATTTTTCAGGATTCAAATCCATATATTATGCAGCCAATTATTAAAGATTATATTTACATAGAGAGCAGAGTAATTATTGCTTAATCATTTTGGGGGAGGAGTTATTCTGGGGATAAAGTCCGCTTTAAGCGGATTTTTTATTTGCAAGCGGGAGTGAAGTAAAGTCGAAGCAGCTGCGAAGAGCAGGTAGTGCAGAGTTTACGTAACTCGTTCATTTATTACTACTAAATTACTTTGCTATGAGATTATTATTTGCATGATTAAATCTGTTACTGCTCTTAATAACATGTATTCAAACCAAAAACGTTATGATAATATATCTGATTAAACATAAAAAATAATTTAAAATGATATTAGAAGATATATGAGGTAGTAAGATGGACAGGTTGCTTGATTA
>JAQVCB010000079.1 GCA_028689995.1 Candidatus Gastranaerophilales bacterium | reverse complement strand
CTTTTATTGCTCTTTCAATACTTTCTGCATCTCTAATATCAGCTTCAATATGATTTATATTATTTTTTAATTTTAAAAGTTCAAATAATGATGGGTCTGTATTAGCTTTTAAAGCATAGCCTGTTACGTCAGCCCCTAATTTATTGAGCCATAATGTCAACCATGAACCTTTAAAACCAGTATGTCCTGTGATTAAAACTTTTTTATCTTTATAAATATTATTAAATAAATTATTCATAAATTACCCTATTCCCCAATGAACATTTCCAGCATTCCATAATGCATTTTACTATAAATGGCAATTATATCAAAAACTTTAAGGAAGTTTTCCGGTTAAAAAATATTTTCAGCCTGTCAGAAGTCTTGAATATAGACAAACTCGGATTTTTAATCAAGCTAATATTTTCTAAAATAGTATAAATAACGTAAACAGCTTATTTACTGTCCCTTTAAACAGTTTTCTTGCGGAAATTTTGCTTAAACTTATGCTCCCTGCTCAACCCTCCAACTCTTCTTCACTACAGTTTAGCGCTAAGTTTCTTTTTTTATTTACCTTCTTATTAACAAATTTAAACTAATAAAGCTACAATCAGAGTGTAAGTTTAAGCAAAATTGGAGCTTTAAAACTGTTTATTAGGGACAGTTATAAGCGATAAAAACAGCATATTTTTTGTTCCCCCTTTGGGGGTGAGCGATTGCAAAGATAAAAGTCTTTTATATCAGACATAATTCAAGAGCGAATTAAAAAAATTTGCGGTATCAATATACAAATTTATTTTAATTTTCTATCAATTGTCTAATTGCTGCATAATACTTTACGTTATTTATTATTTAAATTGGAATAAAGCATCTTATCCAAGACTTAGACCCGCACATAAGTTGATAGACTGTCCTGTAATACCTCTGGCATCTTCAGAAGCAAGGTAATTAACCAAAGCAGAAATTTCACAAGGTTCAATCCAACGTCTTTGAGGAATCATATCCATCTGTTCAGCTTCATCCAGTATTCCATCAGTAAATAAAGGTTCCACCATCTCAGTTTTAACCCATCCGGGATTAACCAGATTCACAGTTATATTATGTTCAGCCAATTCAAGGGCAAGAGCTTTTGTAAGACCAATTAATCCCGCTTTACTTGCCGAATATAAAGATGCATTTGCTTCGCCTACTATTCCGCTAATTGAACCGATATTAACAATTCGTCCCCATTTGTTAAATTTCATATCCGAAACTGCTAATCTGCATAGCTTATATGGCACCTGTAAATTCAGTCTGAATATTTCATCAATTTTGCTTTTATCCGTTTTTTCAACAGGAGACCAGACATAAGAACCTGCATTATTTATTAATATATCGATCTGTCCAAACTTATCTTTTGCAGATCTAAACAATAATTCAAGGAAATTATCATCACTTAAATCACCTGCCATATATCCGATAGCTGAACATTTTTTTGCCTGTTCAATTAATCTGGATTCATTACGGCCTGTAAGAAACACTTTAAATCCATTTTGAGATAATTTTAAGGCAATATCTGCACCAATTCCTCCGGAACTTCCTGTTATTAAAGCTGCTCTGGCCATAAACTATTTTATACCTCAAGAATTTTCTTTATACACTTAAAAGCAAAATCGAGTTCTTCCTCTGTAACAATTAAAGGCGGCGCAATTCTTATTATATTATCGTGTGTCTCCTTACAAAGCAGCCCCTCAGTTTTTAAAGCTTCACAGAAAGATCTTGCTTTTGTATTAAGCTGAATTCCAATAAATAACCCTTTACCTCTAATTTCAACTATATGAGAACTATTTATTGTTTTTAATCTCTCAAGAAAAGCTTTTCCTAAAATAGCTGAACGATTTACGAGATCTTCTTCTATAATTACCCTTAATGCTGCTCTTGCTACGGCACATCCTAAAGGATTACCTCCAAAAGTACTGCCATGATCTCCGGGATTAAAAACAGAGAGGATTTCTTTTTTTGATAATACGGCTGATACAGGATAGAATCCACCTGAGAGAGCCTTGCCTATTATAATTACATCGGGATCAACATTTTCATGCTGAAATGCAAACATTTTTCCGGTTCGTCCAAACCCTGTCTGTATTTCATCAAGCATAAACAGAATATTATTGGTTTTACAAATTTGTTCAGCCTCTTTTAAATAACCGTTCGGCGGAATAATAATTCCTGCCTCGCCCTGAATTGGTTCAAGGAGAAACGCACAGGTATTTGAAGTTACAGCATTCTTTAAAGCTTCAATATCTCCGTATGGAATAATCTTAAATCCGGGAGTATAAGGGCCAAATCCGTCTTTGTACTGGTCTTCACTTGAAAAACTTATAATAGTGGTTGTTCTGCCATGAAAGTTATTTGCACAAACAATTATTTCAGCTTTATCTTTTTCTATTCCTTTAACCTTGTAGCCCCACTTACGCGCAGCCTTAATTGCAGTTTCAACCGCCTCAGATCCGGTATTCATCGGAAGTACCATTTCAGCTCCGGTAATTTCGGCTAATTCCTTGTAAAAAAGAGGCAATTCAGTATTTCTGAAAGCACGAGAAGTTAAAGTTACCTTTTCAGCCTGTTCTTTAAGCACTTTTAAAATTTTTGGATGGCAATGTCCCTGATTAACAGCAGAATAAGCACTAAGACAATCTAAATATTTATTTCCTTCAATATCATAAACCCATACTCCGTGTGCATGTGTTATCACAATATCAAGAGGATTATAATTATTAGCCCCAAGATCCTGTTCCATTGCAATATAATCCTGAGCTAAAGATATATTTGATGATGCCATTGATTTCTCCATTATTTATTTTGTCTTACATAGACATTATAAAATAAAAAAGGATTTAACTAAAAAATTAAATAATTAGATAAATCAACCTTGTAATAAATATTTTTAGCTTGTTAGAAATGCTGGAAACCTTTCTTCGCAGGAAAATAATCCCTTGCAACCAAAATATTATAAGTACATCAATCGTAGAATAAAAAGCATCAATCAACCGCATTTCTCAATCATTTAACATTATAAATTATCTTGTCCATATTAAAATTAAATGGTAATTTCTAATTACAGATTAAAATAAAATTTACAGCTGGAAGCCTTTAAAATTGTTTAACAATCTAAATATTTCTGAAAAGATAAAAAAATATAAGTCTGATTTATTGTTATTAGGCGTTTTACTAATAATTTTTATTTTTTTATCTTCAATATTTTTATTTCATCAATACAGCATTTTAATTGATAGTTTCGGTCAAAATGTATATATTCCGATGGAAATTTTAAAAGGAAAAATTCTTTACAAGGATATTCTTGTTCCTTATGGACCATTTTCTTATCAGTTGAATGCTTTTTTAATGTTAATTTTTGGTCAAACTCTTAATACAGTGATTTTTGCCGGCTCTGTAAATTCTTTAATGATTTTATTATTAATTTACTTAATTTCGAGAAATATTACCGATAAAAGACTCAGTTTCACAGTTACTTTTCTGATAATGACAATCTGTGTTTTTCATTATTGGATAACAAATTATATTTTCCCTTATTCTTCTGCAATGACATATTCTTTAACTGCTTTTTTGGCTTCGGTTTTTTGCTCCATAAATTACTTAAAAAAATCAAACCCCATATATATTCGGTATGCTTTTGTTTTTATAGGAATTTCAATTTTAATTAAACTTGATTTTATTTTTTTTCTGCCAGTTTTATTAGCAATTGCCACATTCTTTAAACCTGTTTCAAAAAAATATTTGGCGATAACGGCTATTTTCTCATCTATTATTCCTTTATTAAGCTGGTTTATACTTTTTATGCAGGGGATAACCTTTTTAAATATTTATGAAGTTTATGTTAATACCCATAAATTTACGCATACAGAACATTTTAGGCAATTTTATACTAATAATGCAGGTATGTTCTTTAATTCAAAATTTTTAAGTGAATATTTAACTATATTTAAAACAGTTTTTGTTAATTTATTAATTACAACTATCATAATTTACTTGCATTTTTTAATTTTACAAAAGATCATTCGATTATATAAATTTAAATTACTTAATTTTATGCTGATTTTATTCACTTTGCCTTTGTATTTTATCTTCTTAAACTCATATTATAGCTGTATGTATTCAAATAAAATATTTGCCTGGATGCCAATCTCTGCAACAATAATTTTAATTACTGTTTTAGCATTTAATTTCATTAAGATAAAGCTCTTTGAAGTTTTTAAAAGGAATATAAGTTTTAAAGATATAATAAACCGATTAAAATTAATAAACTTAAAACAAAGAATATTTATTTTAGTGTGTATTGCCTCAATAATTTCATCCATGAGATGTTACTTCTATATTAATTTGATGATTTTCGGAACTTTTGTTCTTCCATTGGTTTTACTTGTAAATATTGTTTTCTGGGTTGATTACCTGCCTGTTTTTCTTGCAAAATATATTAAATATTTTGATAAAGAAATCTGGAAAAAAGCCTGTATAATTTCTTTGATTTTATTAGGAATTGTATTATCAATAACTTATATGTTTAAAGCAAAATTGAACACATATCCTTTAAAAACATCTAAAGGCACTTATTACGTTAGAGAATATGAGGGAAAGACTTTTCAACAAACAATTTCTTATATTCAAAAACACGCAAATATAAATGATACTTTGCTTGTTATACCAAGAGGATTATCACTGAACTTTTTTACAGGGCTTTCTTCCAATAACAAATATTATGATTTCATTCCTCCTACTATTGAAGTTTATGGTGAAGATAAAATAATACAAGATTTCAAAAATAACAAACCTCGTTTTATTTTAATAACCAACGAAAATACCGGCGACTGGGGCTCATCTTATGTATGTAAAAATTATGCATTAAATATTTGTAAATTTATCGATAAAAATTATCAGTATAAAAAAACTATAGGAAATGATTTCCAAATTAAAGTTTTTGAAGTTAAAAAATTATAGTTATGAAGCGGTCTTAAAAAAATAATATTTTTTCTCATATGACACTTAAAGACAGGCGAGATAAATATCGTGCCTGTCTTTAAATCTTATACGCTGCTTAAAATTAGAATTTATAGCTTGTTCTGAAACCTACAAGGACGTTTGTTTCATTTGATGACCATGCGGCTCTATTTTGAATTAGCTGTACACTGGGGATAAATGCAAGTGCATCTGTAGCCTGGAGTTTATAGTACATTTCATAGACTTGTTCTCTGCCACCTGCATTTGGATTAGCTGCACTTATACCAACAGATGGCGAACCAACTGCTACGTTAGGGAAGAGGAAAGCTGCTCCAAAGCCTAAAGTATCTCTCTGACGTTTACAACGTGTAATAAAGTTGGGAAGAGCTCTGATAGGAACCTCAATACCTGCAGTCCATGCCTGTCTGATTCCGTAAATAAGTGACGCACCAGTAATAGTGGTATTATTATATATTGTGTTTACACCTGTTCCGTTTTGAAGTGCGCTTAACATTGCAGCCACCGGACCTGTATCATTAAGAGCAAAGCTTCCAAACAGACCTATGCCTTTATAAAGTTCCTGATTCATACCTGTATAGAATCCGTGTGCGGTAGCGCCATTACCCATATTTGTAGGAGCAACAGTTGTACCTGTAGTAGTTGATATATTAACAAGGTTATTAAACCCGCCTCCACCTGAATTTATGAGATAATAACCACCATATATATTACCTGCTACGTTAAATTTGTTACATGTATTGAAGTAGTTATCAAGAAATCCAAGATTATAACCGACATCTAATTCAGTAGTTAATCCTACTCCATTCATCATATCGCTGACATCGATAAATGATCCGTCAACTTTGACTTTTACATTAGTCCATTTGCCTAATCCCTGATTCATTTGAGCTGAAATTCTTGGAACTGTAAAATTTTGAAGAATTGCCGGATTATTAATTAAAGCTGTGTTTTGGAACTGGTCATTTTCATATCCCTGATAAGGACTTTGGAAGTATATTTCTCTCCATGGTATAACCCCTGCTCTTAAGTCAAAAGAGGTTCTCCAATTAGTATCACCACATGGCACATAAGGCATTTGTGCCTTTAAAATCTGTTGATAGTAAGTCGATTCAATATATGCATTACTTCTAAGGTTAGCACCTGATACAACACCAATGCCCGCAGTTCTAACATTTCCATCTGTCTTATTGATAAAATCATTAGGTCTCATACCTTCGTTATACAAACTGGAATCTCCGGCAATCATGCTTGCGCCTGAGAACCTATTTGTAGCTAATCCATTACCCGCTTCAAGCGGTGACACACGTCCGAATGCAGCTACTAATCTGGTATGAATTGTACCGGGACCTACAATAGGTCCTCCTTTATCTTCTACTGCTGCATAATCTACGTTAATTCTAGTACGACCAACAGCACTTATGCCATCAGTAAAAGAATCGGCAGGATTACCGGAGATATCTCCATAACCGCCAAAGCTGACATCTCCATATATTTTCATTTTTTCTATAACAGCAAGTCTATTGTCCTGCTCATCACTTTTGGCCTCAATCTTTGTTGCTCTTGCCTCAAGAGCATCTGATCTTGCCTGAAGGGTTTTTAATTCCGTTGCAAATTCTTCCTGCAATTTAGCAACCGTTGCCAAATCTTCTTTGTCTGCTTTTTCAGCACCTAATCTGGCAATTTCCTTACCAATAGTTTTAATTGTTGCATTCAAGGCTGCTGCCAACTCATAACGGGATGGAGCTTTTCCGCCCCTGAAAGTCTTATCAGGATAACCTTCAATTACATTGTATTTGTCAACAAGATCCTTTAAGGCTTTATAAGACCAATTTGAATGACTAACGTCAGATAATTCATCAACACTGGTAATGGCATGTGCTGATTGAATATTTGGTAAACTCCCTGTAAATCCGTAAATTAACACACTAGCTGCAAGCAACAAAGGTGTTATTCTCTTTACTACCATATACTACTCCTATCGCAAATTTATGTATACGTGACGTATCACAACTGATTGACATTTAAGAACAAGAAATTCAGCAATATAATCTCTGGGTTAGGCACCTCCATTTCCACAAGACCTAATAAATATATGAATTTACTCTTCTAAAATACTTACTGTCTGGTTCCCCTTTTTGCTTTATGCTGATAACGATTTTCGGCATAAATTTTTAGCAAAATTAGATTTGAAAACTTTATCTCATATATTATTGTGGTTGACAATCAATCTACTGGTGCTTTTCAGCCAAAAAAAGATAGCCCGACTATTTTAAGACAGTCGGGCTATTCTTATTAATATTTATGCTAAATGAGACTAATCATTAATTAATTAGTCCACTTTAAATTTGGTTGTCTGGCAGCAAGAGTTTCATCTACTCTTGATACTGGAGATTTTAGAGGAGATTCCTGAACAAGTGCAGGATCATTTTGAATTTCTGTATTAATTTTACGCATTACTGCAATAAAATTATCCAGAGTATCCTTTGATTCAGTTTCAGTTGGCTCTATCATCATTGCTTCATGAACTATCAGCGGAAAATAAACTGTCGGAGGATGTATATCAAAATCCATTAATCTTTTTGCTATTCCAATGGCGTTTACACCTTCATGTTTTTGTCTGTCAGCCGAAAGAACAAATTCATGCATACAAAGTCTGTCATAAGGAAGATCATAGTAATCTTTTAATTTTTCTTTCAAATAATTAGCATTTAAAACAGCATCTTCACTTGCTCTTTTGAGGCCTTCCTTTCCCATCATTAAAATATAAGTATAAGCTCTCACTAAAACTCCAAAATTCCCGTAAAATGCTTTAACTTTGCCTATTGTATTTTTTAACTCATACTCAAAGAAATAGTTATTATCTTCTTTAACTACTAAAGGTACAGGTAAAAAGTCTGCAAGTTTTTCTACAACTGCAATAGGTCCTGCACCAGGGCCTCCTCCTCCATGAGGAGTTGAAAAAGTTTTGTGAAGGTTAACATGTACAACATCAAATCCCATAAGGCCAGGATTTGTTATTCCCATGATGGCATTTAAATTTGCTCCATCATAGTACAAAAGTGCACCTGCATCATGCATTAATTTTGAAATTTCCTGAATATTCTCTTCAAATAACCCTAAAGTATTCGGGTTAGTCATCATTAATGCGGCAACATTACTGTCTAGAACTTTTTTAAGCTCTTCAATATCTACAAGTCCCTTTGAATTTGACTTGATTTCAACTATATCAAACCCGCACATTTTTGCGCTGGCAGGGTTTGTACCATGAGCTGAATCAGGAATTATTACTTTGGTTCTTTTTTCACCTTTTTTTTTAAAATAAGATTTTACTATTAACATTCCTGATAATTCACCCTGAGCGCCTGCTGCAGGTTGAAGAGAAACAGCATCCAACCCTGTTATAACTTTTAAATATTCCTGAAGTTCATACATAAGTTGCAAAGCCCCCTGCGCTGTTGAGGTATCCTGAAGAGGATGAATGTTCAAAAAACCGTCAAGAGAGGCTGCATATTCGTTAATTTTAGGATTATACTTCATTGTGCAGGAACCAAGCGGATAAAAAACTGTATCTACAGAGAAATTTTTTCTCGATAGATTAATAAAATGCCTCATTACATCTAATTCAGTAAGCTCCGGCAGATCAAGTCTTTCTTCTCTTAAAAGATTTTCAGGTAAATATTTATCAAGGTTGCATTCAATCCCTGCATCAGGAAGTTTAACTCCCCTTGTTCCAGTCCTGCTTTTTTCAAAAATTATCTCGGTCATTTTATATTAACTCCTCAGACAACACTTTGAAGTAATCTCCTCAAGTGCATCTGTAAATCTTTCAATCCCTGAAACATGGTTCATTTCTGTTACACAGACAAGGATACAATTTTTAAATTCGTCAAATTTATCATCAAGAGGAATCCCTGCCAGTATGTTTTGCTCTTTTAGCTGATTTAATATATTCCTGGATGAAAATTTGTCATCTACTTTCACGACAAATTCATATAAAAAGTCGTTAAATAAAACTTTAAAGCCGGGAATTTTATTAATCTTTTCCGCAAGATAATGTGCTCTGGCTGATGAAATAGTGGCAGCTTCTTTCAAACCCTCCGGCCCCATAACAGAAATATAAACTGTTGCGGCAAGAGCCATAAGTGCCTGATTTGAACAGATATTGCTTGTCGCTTTTGCTCTTCTTATATGCTGTTCTCTTGTCTGTAAAGTCAAGGTAAATGCTGTTTTTCCATCCTGATCTTTTGTCATACCAGCAATTCTGCCCGGCATCTGTCTTATATATTCTGTTTTGCATGCAATAAACCCGCCATGAGGTCCGCCAAAAGCTATAGGAAGCCCGAGTGCCTGAATGTCTCCAACAACTATATCTGCTCCATAAGAAGCAGGACTTTTTATAAGAGCAAGTGAAATAAGATCACTGCATACGACAAATTTTGCTCCTGAACTTTTGCATGCTTCGGAAATTTTAAATATATCTTCTACACTGCCTAAATAATTAGGGTTTTGAATTAAAATACAGGCATAGTCATCAGTTTTAATATCATCTATGTCAGTTTTTCCATTTAGAATAGAAATATAGTCAATATCTACACCTTCTCCATAGCAATATGTTTTTATTACTTCTATATATTCAGGATTAACGGAAGAAGCTATAAGAACTTTTGATTTTTTGATAATTCTTGCAGCCATTAAAACTGCTTCAGCACAAGCCATTGCACCATCATATACTGACGCATTAGCTGCATCCATACCTGTTAGATTACATATCATTGACTGATATTCGTATATTACTTGCAGAGTTCCCTGACTAACTTCAGGCTGATAAGGAGTATAGGAGGTTAAAAATTCTGATCTTTCAACAATAGTTTTTATACAGGCCGGAATATACCTGTAATATGTACCTCCTCCAAGAAATGACAGACAATTTGATAAACTCAGATTATTATTTGCAAGCTCTGTGAGCTTTTCTTTTGCTTCAAGTTCGCTGACTCCGTCAGGAAGATTGAAATTAGCATTATCAAATCTTATATTTTTATTTATGTTTGAAAATAAATCTTCTATAGATTCAAGGCCGATCTCCTTGAGCATTTCTTCTCTTATTTGATCGGTATGAGGTAAATAATTATACAATTTTATTCTTCCTCTTCTTTTGACTCCAAAAAATCTTTGTATTCATCGTAGCTCATAGCGTCGTCAAGCTCGTTTTTATCAAATTCAGCAATTTTAATAAGCCAGCCTTTTTCAAAGCAATCATCATTTATGAGTTCAGGCTGAGTTGTTAAGCTTTCATTAATTTCAACAACCTTTCCGCCCACCGGCATATAAATTTCAGATGCAGCCTTGACTGATTCTATTGTACCGAAGCTTTCTCCTTTAATAAAAGAAGTTCCAACCTCGGGAAGCTCAACGAAAACAACATCCCCAAGCTGATCAACAGCAAAATCGGTAATTCCTACTTTTACTTCGTTATTTTCTGCAAGAATATACTCGTGAGATTTTGTGCACAAAATATTGTCCGGAACTTTTAATTTATCCATGCCTATTTCCTCATACTTCTAACATAAAACGGTCTTTTAACAATTTCTGCCGGGAAAAATTTATCCCTGATTTTAATATCAAGCTTTGTACCTATTGAAGTAGAAACATTAGCATTCACGTAACCAAGCCCAATATTAAATTTAAGGGCAGGTGCTATTCCCCCGCTTGTTACTACTCCAACTTTTTCATTATCTTTAAATATTTCATAATTATGTCTTGGAATGGCAGTTCCGATCATTCTTAATCCGACAAGATTTTTGGACATATTTTTGTTTTTCAGTTGGGATAGAATAATTTCTTTGCCAAAATAATCTTCTTCTTTATCAGCCGGTATTGACCAGCTTAATGATGCTTCAGGAGGTGTTATTTTATCATCCATATCCTGACCATATAGAAGCATCGATGCTTCTAATCTTAAAGTATCTCTTGCAGCAAGTCCTACCGGTTTGATTTCATATTTCTGACCTTTTGCCAGAATTTCCTGCCACAGCTTAACTGCATTTTCATTTTTAATCAGGATTTCAAAACCGTCTTCTCCTGTATATCCGGTTCTCGATATTAAAACATCAAAAGAATCCAAACATGCCGACTTTATAGTAAATTTAACAGGCTGATCAACTTTTTGAAATCCCATATCCTGAATCAAGTCACTTGAATAAGGGCCTTGAACTGATAGAAGTGCAATATTGTCAGACTGATTGTCTATTTCAACATCATAACTGCCGTCTTTTCTGTTAAATTCAATCCAGTCAAAATCTTCTTCAATCCTGGATGCATTAACAATAAGAAGATAACTTGAATATCCTTCACTATCTTCAAGTCTATATATAATTAAATCATCAATTATCCCTGCGGTTTTATTAATTAGCTGACAATAAACAGCTTTTCCCGGGAAAAGCTTTGAGATATCCTGAGGAACAAGTTTTTGTAAAAAATCCAGAGCTTCGCGGCCTTTGACAAATATTTCTCCCATGTGAGAAACATCAAACAGACCTACTTTATTTCTTACAGTCAGATGTTCGTCAATAATACTGCAATATTGAAGAGGCATTTCCCACCCTGCAAAAGGTACTATTTTTGCACCTGATTTAACGTGCTCTTCATAGATCGGAGTTCTTTTTAAACTATCCATAAACTACCGCCTCAAAGAATTCTATCCATAATATGATTGTTAACTATGAAATATTTTTGTCAAGTCATTCCAGAGTTAAGCAGAGTTATCTATTATGAATAAATTCAGTAAAATATACATAAGTAATAGTAAATGCAATTATTTATATATATTTTATTTTATTAAGTTTAAAGTTTTATACTTTTTATTATCGGAAGTTCATTATGTTCATTTTTTAATAGTTCTGAAAAATCAAAATCTATACATTCGCTTATTAAACGCAAAAAATATCCAAGTGACAGAGGTTTTGAAATAAGACTAATTTTAAAAAATCTCAAACTGTCTTGAAGTTTTTTAAATGAATCGGATTTTTTTATGTCTTCATTAACTATTAAAAATATATGCGTACTATTATATGCCTCTTTTATAATATTAATAATATTTTCTGAATTTGACTCATAATCTATGATCAGATAGTCAGGTTTTTTATTTTTAAAATATTTTACAGTATATTTTGAATTTGACAGGGCAAAAATATTACCTCTTTTATAACCTGAGACCATTGCACAAGCAAATAATTTGTAAGAATTTGACTTGATTTGCCATAATTTTCAAAATATTTACTTGTTTTTATCAAAAATTAAACAAAAAATCGCCTAATTTTTGGAATTTAGGCATAAT
>JAQVCB010000199.1 GCA_028689995.1 Candidatus Gastranaerophilales bacterium | reverse complement strand
TTTTGTTGCATATTCAGGCAAACAAGCACTTGAAGCTGTCAATAAAGAAAAATTTGATCTTATTTTACTTGATGTAATGATGCCTAAAATGAGTGGTTTTGAGGTAATAAAACGTTTAAAATCTGATCCAAAAACAAAAGATATACCTGTTATATTTATTACTGCTCTGAATGAAACAGATGACATAATAAAGGGACTTAATCTTGGATCTTATGAATATATAATAAAACCCTTTAATATCGATGAATTAAAAGCAAGAATTATAAATATTCTTAAAATACAGGATCTTCAGGATCAATTGAGAGAAGAAAAAAACAAACTTGATTTGATATTCAGATTTTCAGCTGACGGAATTGTTATGCTTAATTCATCATTTAAAATAGTTTCCTGTAATGAACAGTTTGTTCAATGGTTTGGTTCATGCAAAGAAGAAATTCTTGGCAGGGATTTTCATGAATTTTTTAACTGTTATTGTAGAGAATCTAATAAATGCGCTGGTCTTGAGTTTTTAGGATTGAATTCTTTTAGTGAAATTTCGGTTAAAAATGAAAATGGAGAAAAAATTTATCAGATTAATTATTCTAAAATTTTTGAAAATGAATCTGAAGCGGAAGGCTATGTACTTGTTTTAAGGGATATTACAGAACATAAGGAAATAGAAAAACAAAAAGAAACTTTTGTTGCGACTTTGACTCATGACCTGAAAACTCCAATAAGAGCTGAAATAATGGCAATGGAACTGTTATTAAAAGGTAATTTTGGAAGATTAACAGAGGAACAGACAGATATTATCAGGGATACACTTTATTCAAGCAAATATATGTTTAGTATGGTTGATAATTTACTCACTACATATCGGTATGAAAATGGAAATATTTCTCTAAACTTGGAAGATATAGATATTATTAATCTTATAAAATCTTGTTATAACGAATTAAAATACTTGATAGAAGATAAAAATCAGATAATTTTGTTTGAATTTATGGAAAATAACATAATAATTTCAGCAGATATTATGGAACTTAAAAGAGTAATAATAAATTTACTATTTAATGCAGCAACTTATACTCAAGAATATGGCAAAATTGTTATTAAAAGTGAAATTAAATATAATGAAGTTCAAATTTCCTTTATAGATAATGGTAAAGGTATATCTGAACAGGATATGTCAATGTTGTTTAATAAATACACAAGTCATGCCAAGAAATTCAGACAGGTGGGGACAGGTTTAGGTCTTTATCTTTCAAAACAAATAGTAGAAGCACATGGCGGTTCAATAACTATTGAAAGTCAAGAAAACAAAGGTAGTAAGTTTACTTTCTCTCTTCCTTTAGTACATTCTCTAGTCTAGTTTATTGATTTGGAAGTTTTGACAAATAGTCATTCTGAGCGTTATCGAAGAATCTACTTGGTAATTCGACAAAATTAATTTAACAAAACACTAGTTGGGTATTATAAAGTAACAATTTTCCCATTATTGTAACTTGAAATGGGAGGGTTTTATAAATGGCTGCCAGAAATACGATTGTAGAGGAAAGAATAAAATATCTTTCAGATTTTCCAGAGACAGATTATCCCTTTATTACTTTATATTTAAGTATTAATTCGCATGAAAATCTTTTTGAACAAGTGGAAAAGAATAGAATATTTATAAAAGATTCATTCAGGAATTCTATAGATAAAATAAAAGAAGAGAATAATAAAGATAAATTGGTATGTTTTCAAAAAGATGAAGAGAAAATTTTGGATTATATTAACAACAATCTAAAAACGCAGGCTCATGGAGCAGCTATTTTTGCCTGCAGTAAGCTTGGAATTTTTGAAACATTTCAGTCGCTCATGTCATTTGAAAATACTTTTTCCGTTGATTCTTTTCCTCACCTGAAACAGCTTGCCTACCAGTTGGAAGAGTATGAAAATACTCTTGTTATTATAGTCGATTCTAAATATTCAAAAATATTAAGTCTTAAAATAGGCGGATTTGTCTTTAGAGAAATTAATATTACAGATATTGTGCATAAATTTCATAAACAGGGCGGTTGGGCTCAAGCAAGATATCAAAGGCATATCAAAGATCAAATACATAAGCACTATGAAGAAACCGTAAAAGTTGCCACAGAACTTTTTGACACAGAACAATATGAAAATGTAATTCTTATAGGGCAGGAGAATGAAATTAATAATTTTAAGGTTGACTTGCCTAAAAGAATTAATATGAAAGTTATTAGTATGGATAGTCTTTATACAAGAGAAAATATAAATAAAATTATGGAAACAATATTTGACGACCTTAGAAAAACAGAAAAGGAAAGAGAATTACATATTGTAAAAGATATAATTACTCTGGCTCAAAGCGGAGGATCTCAAACGCTTGGTATACAAGATACGATTCAGCTTGCAAAAGAAGGCAGAGTTAAACTACTTACAACTGTTAAAGATTATTCTATTGAAGGCTGGAGATGTGACGGGTGTTATTATATTGATAAAAATCAGTATCAAGCCGGTTGTCCTGTTTGCAATGGGAACATGAAACATTCTGATCTTGTAGAAGAAGCAATAAGACTTACTCTAAAAAACGGAGGAAAGATAAATCTTGTTGAAGATGAAGCGGCTGAAGAACTTCAAAAACATGAAAGCATCGGAGCTTATTTGAGGTATTGATTAAGAGCCGGTCTGGCTAAAAATATAAAAATCAAATTATGACATAATTACAGGC
>JAQVCB010000078.1 GCA_028689995.1 Candidatus Gastranaerophilales bacterium | reverse complement strand
GTTGATTTTATAATTTCTTCATCTTTATATTCGGTTTCCTCGGTCACTACGCCCTGACACCCGATTTTTTCTATTAGAATTTCTGAAACATATTCTGCCCATAGAGGATTTATTTCAACCTGAAGTTCTGTATATTCTGCCATAATTTTATTTTCCTATTACTTTTAAAGAGGCCTTTAAGCCTCTTTAAATTAGTTATTTATCCTTCTATAAATACGCCAATTTTGCGGAATCGGTCGTATCTGTCAGATTTTAATTTATTTCTTGGAATTTTTGATAGTTCCTCAATGCTCTTAATGAGTGTTTCTGAAAGTGAATTCGCTGTAAATTCAGGATCATAATGAGCTCCGCCTAAAGGTTCTTTAATTATGCCCTCAATTACATCCAGTTTCATTAAATCTTTTGCAGTTATTTTTAGTGCTTCGGCAGCTACATTTGTTTGATCTGCACTTCTCCAAAGAATAGAAGCACATCCTTCAGGTGAAATAACAGTGTAAACAGAATGTTCTAACATAAATACTTTGTTGGCTACCGCAAGTCCAAGAGCTCCGCCAGAACAACCTTCACCAGTAATAACAGCAATTACAGGAACTGTTAGCTTTGCCATTTCTTTCAGATTGACAGCAATAGCAGTCCCCTGACCTGTTTGCTCCGCTTTAATTCCCGGATATGCTCCAGGAGTATCAATAAGAGTTACAATCGGTAAATTGAATCTTTCGGCATGATAGTAAAGTCTTAAAGCTTTTCTATAACCTTCAGGGTGTGGCATGCCAAAGTTATATTCAATATTTTCCTTGGTTGTTTTACCTTTTTGAGTTCCGATAAGCATTACAGGTTTACCTTGAATTATAGCAACTCCGCCAATAATAGCTCTGTCATCGGTTCCTTCTCTGTCTCCATGAAATTCAATCCAATCTTCTGTCATCATATACACGTAATCAAGAAAGGTTGGACGTTTTGAGTGTCTTGCTATCTGGATTTTTTGAGAAGTGGTCAGGTTGGAATATAGTTGTTCTTTATATTCCAGAGCTTGCTTTGTCAGAGTTTCAATTTGATCTTTTAAGTCTATGCCTGTTTCAGAGCTAATAGTTGTAAGCTCCTCAATTTTATCTTGTATTTGATATATTGATTCTTCAAAATCGAGAGGTGTAAATTTTGTACTCATTACTTTTGCCCCGCATTTTCTACTGGTTTATCGGTATACATGCTATCTTTTGATGATAAGGCATGAATTCGGATGAGTTTTTCCAGTGTATTTTTTAAGTCTTTTCTGTGACTAACAAGGTCAATCTGGCCGTATTTCAACAAATATTCAGCTGTTTGAAAATCAGCAGGAAGTTTTTGTCTGATTGTTTGTTCAATAACTCTTCTGCCTGCAAAACCAACTCTGGCACCCTGTTCAGCAATTATTACATCGCCCAGTGTCCCAAAACTGGCAGTTACGCCACCAAATGTAGGTTCTGTTAAGACTGTCATATAAAGAATGCCTTCATCATTTGCTCTAGATACTGCACAACTGGTTTTTGCCATCTGCATCAGACTTAAACAACTTTCCTGCATTCTTGCTCCGCCTGAGGATGTAACAGCTATGATTGGAATTCTTCTTTTTATACCTTCTTCAATAAGTCTTGTTACTTTTTCTCCTACAACACTGCCCATGCTGCCGCCCATATAAGCAAAATCCATAACTGCAAGTGCTACTTCAAATCCGCCTAATTTACCAATTCCTGTTATTACGGCTTCATTAATGTCAGATTTTTCTACTGCGCTCTTTTGTCTATCTTTATAGCTCATTGTATCGACGAATTCCAATGGATCTGAAGGTAAAAGTTTGTCATTGATTTCTTCAAACTTATCATCATCAAGTAATTGTTCAATACGTGTGTAAGCATCAATTCTAAAGTGATAGTCGCATTTGGTGCAAACTAAAAGGTTCTTCTCCAAATCTTTTTTTGGAAGGTTTGCATTGCAGTTGAAACATTTAATCCAGAGTTTTGAAAGATCTTCTCCCGAGATCTTTGATTCTACTAACGCTGCATTAAGATTTTTATTTTTTCTTTTTGCAAACCAGTCTCTTAAGCTCATATATTATTCCTCTTATTGTAATTATCAATTATTTCTTTCGCTGTTTTACTTTTAATTTGTCAAAATCAATAGCAGTTTTAGTTTCTTTTCCAATTAATAATTCTGTTCCGATCCTTGAAAAGTTTCTTGCCAGATCATAGGCTATCGTAAATTTAACATCTTCAGGTCCTATTCTTATATATATAATATTTTCTGCAAACATTTTTTTGTTCCAATTATCTTTTTTTAGATTATAGCTGCCGTAATGTCCGACATTAAAATATTTGTTTATTTTATAATCTATTCCTTCTATGACATTACTCTTGCCGGGAAGGAACTGGTCATAGAGAAAAGGAGTATCTCCGTATATTGCTGATTGCAAATATGCACCATGTAGAGATAATTTACCTATTTTACTGTTGACCCAAGGGCCTGTTCTTATAATTCCAGAAGTATTTCCTGTACCATATACTGAAATATTAGCTTGTGATAGTGTTCTTACCTGAAACAAATCATTTTTGTAAGAATAAATTGGTTCGGGATTTAATAATTCTCCCTGAAGCTGAAATTTCATCGTTCCCATGTTTTTATAATAATCTTGAGAATAGCCTGCACTGGATCTAAGATTAAAATCAAAATTCATCATAGAAGCAAGTTTTCTGTTATCAACAACTTCAGCAATATATTCAGACAGGCAGTTTCCATAGAATCCGTTATCATTGTATGAATTTGTTCCATAGATAATTTTTGTATAAGGCGATAAGTTTTGTTCTCCTTTAACCATTGCTTTGTTACGGTTTGTTGTAAAGCCGACTTCAGTTTTGTTTGATTCAGACATATATCTTGTCATAACTCCGCCACCGAGCAAGCTTGCATCACTTTTTGTTGAAAAGGACATAATAGGTGAAACTTTAAGGGTTGCACCCTGTGGTGTGAAAAATACATGGCTGGGCCCATAATATAGGCCCATTGCAGGATTTTGTCCTATTTCAGGAAGCATCGTTTCTATATTTTTTATATCTTTACCTGTCGTTAATACCATCTTGGATATTTTTGCTATCTTATATTTTCCTGCATATATGGTTGAGTTTTTTAGAGTAATTATATTTCTATCTGATAAAGAATCTATATCAATTTCTTTTGAAGCAATTTTTGTATTTTCTAATATTGATTTGTTTTTATCGGGTACATCAAAATTGGTAAGCCAATTCTTGAATTCACTTGAAGTGATTTTATATGGAATTCCATTCATTGAGGCAGAATCGATAATTGCTGTACCGTTAAATGCTTCTAATTTATCGGGAATTGTTGTTGCTGTTTTTGATCTTATCTTTACACCTGAAATTATTGTGACCGGATCATTTATTAGGGCTGATTCTCTATCCAGATAAATCTTTGCATAAGATCCAAATACAACATTACCATTTTTGGTTATTTTGACATTGTTTTCAGCTATAACTATTTGTTTATTCTGGTCATATGTAATTTTATCTGCTTCTAATTTTGAATTTTGTTGTTTAATAACGACTTCTGCTGAGCCTGTTGCGACAAATTGGTTTTTGTCATATAAATAATTCAGCTTATCACTTGTTACATCAATAACTATTGCTCTTCCCTGAAGAGGTACGGATACCTGGGCAGTCTGTTCAGGTATATTTGAAGGTGCAATATTGTCATATGAATATGACAATTGACATGTAGCAAGCCAAATAAGGCTTATAAAAGCAGAAAGGTGTTTTTTATTAATATTTAACTTAATTTCTCTCAAAATTGACTTTCCTTGTCTATTAAACTTTATTAAATAATGTTTTAAGTAAAATTGCTAGTTGTTATCATTCAATTTTAATCATTGTTTACGAAAAACATTTTAAACATTACAGCTAATTAGGGAATATAGTTGAGTGGATTAGTTGGACGACCGTCAAGTCTCACCTCAAAATGAAGATGTGGTCCGGTACTATATCCAGTAGTACCTTCATAGCCTATAACCTTTCCTTTTTGTACAGTTGATCCAACTCCTACTACGATTTTAGACATATGAGCATACAATGTTGAAGTATCTTTACCTCTGTAATTACCATGACTTACAATTACTACTTTGCCATAACCTCCATACCAACCTGCATAGATTACTTTACCAGAGTTAGAAGTTTTGATTGGGGTGCCGTAGCGTGCACCAATATCAACGCCTGTATGAAAACTTTTGCTACCAAAAATGGGATGTTTTCTCCAGCCGAAAGGAGAGGTAATTATTCCCACTAAAGGTTTTGCAAATCCTGTTGTTACTTTCGTTTTAATTTTAGATTTATTGTGAGAAGACTTGATTTTTGTTTCCAGAGTTGCTGATTGTCTTGCAAGTTGTCTTTCTGCAGATTCATAAGTAGCTCTATTTGTTCTTAATCTATTTATTAGATACTGACTGGTATTTATTGCAGCAGAAATTTGTCTTTTTTTGTTGTTCATAACGTTAAGAGTACTTAAGATATTATTTTTTTCATATTCAATGGAATTTTTTGTGGAAACCAACCTTCTGGTTTTGATTCTAAGTTCATGCAGCAAATTTTTATCATATACAGATAATCTTTTCTGATAGTATACTCTGTCAAGAAATGTGCTAATATCCTGGGCAGCAAATATTAAATGCAGTATGCTGACTCTTTCACCTTTATAAATTTGTTTTATTCTCTCTCCTGCCTGTTGGGCTGTTTTTTGTTGCTCGTATGATAATTCATTTATATTGGATTGTAGGTTTGATAAATGATTTTTTGCTGCATATAATTTTGTTTCACAATGCTGGATGTCGTTTTTTGTCGTTTCCAGAGTAGCCTGACTTTTATAAAGTTTATTAACTTCTACTTGTTCTTTCTTTTTTAATTCAACAATTTTTGCTTTAGTTTGCATTCTCTTATTTTCAAGATCTTTACGTATGCTTGAAATTTTTGCTTTTAAATGTCCTAACAAGTTTTCATTTTTTGTATTTGCAAATGATTCGTTTGAAAATGTCAAAGAAAACGAAATGCAAAAGAAAAGGGTTAATAATAAAGACACAACCTTTTCAGGTTTATATATAAAACGCATTATTCCTCACTAATATATTCAGACTCGACCATCATTCCAGTAGTATGGATGGAAATTTAAATTCTTGTATTTATTTAAGGAAAAGAGGCAGCAACATTGCGCTGACAGTCCAGAATACAAAAGTGAAGGTTATTATTATTATAATTGCTTTATTATTTTTACGAAAAAATTCCAATTTTCTTTTCTCCTATTCCCATGTGGTCTAGTCATATTTTACTTTAAATTTTATAAAAGGTAAATTTTGTAGTGATTATTTTAACATATATTCAAAAGAGCTGATATTATGATGCAGATTTTGAGGCAGTAAGATCTGCTTTAATATCTTTAAAGATTTCTTTTATCACAATATCAGAAATATTATAAACACCATCTGTTGGCGTTATTCTGACTGAAGTATTATTGTCATTAACCGGATGCACCAATACATATAGATTTTTCTTATTATATAATCGTGCATAAATCTTGCCCTCTTTGCTATTAAAAGACAATATCTCCACTTTTGATTCAGAAAGGGCATAAAGAGTCGAAGTAAAAGTATTTGAATAAGAATCATTAAAGTTTTTTATAAAATCAGATAAAGAAATATCAGGTTCAATAACTGAAGATGTTATATTTGTTCTTGTTGCAGGAGTTGTAATGGTTTTAACCTGCGGCTTGATTTCAGTCATGATCTTAGATTTATTTTCCGGTGTTGTTTTCGATTTGATCAATGGCGTTATATTAGTGATTTGAGGTTTAATTTCCGGCATGGTTTTAGGTTTTAGTACGGGTGGGATTTTGGGTTTGATTTCAGGTAATGCTTTAGTATTTACTTTTATTTCAGGTTTTATCGTTGTTGTATTTTTTTGAACAGAAGATGGTTTTTTTGTGGAAATGTTGTTAGCTTTGGAAAAAGCGGATTTTGGCAGGTAGAATTCTGCAGGTTTTTTTGCTGAAGTGCTTTGTGAATATGCTGTATACGAATTAAAACTTAAAACACTTGCAGCAAGTGTTAATGCTAAAAATATATTAATTTTCTTATTATTTATCATTTTCTTACCCATTTATCCAGATTAATTACTTTGATATATTGTCATGCTGAACTTGTTTCAGCATCTATTAAGACCCTGAAACGAGTTCAGGGTGACATACGCTAAGCTTCCATCCATGTTGGGCTGCATGCCATATCGATTATAAGAGGAACTTTTAGAGGCTGGCAGAGTTCCATGCAGTTTTTTACAACTTCACCAACAATTACAAGTTCGTTCTTAGGGACTTCCAGTACGAGTTCATCATGTATCTGAAGAATCATTTTAGACTCAAATTTAGAATTTGTGAGTTCCTGATGAAGTTCAATCATTGCAAGTTTGATTAAATCAGCGGCAGTACCCTGTAAGGGTGCATTAATAGCAGCACGTTCCGCAAATTCTCTGATATTTTTGTTCCTGCTTGATAGTTCATCTGCAAGGTATCTCTTTCTGCCGTATAATGTGCTTACATAGCCTTGTTTATGAGCCAGAGCAATAGTATTTTCCATATATTTCTTAATATTCGGATACATTTCAAAATATTTATTAATAATAATTTTTGCTTCAGTAGGAGATATGCCAAGAGCGCTTGAAAGGCCGTAGCTTGACTGGCCGTAAATTATTCCGAAATTAACCGCTTTTGCTTTGCGCCGCATTTCTTTTGTAACCTGTTCAAGGGGAACATCAAAAACCCTGCTTGCTGTATCGGCATGGATGTCTTTATTTGAACAGAAAGCTTCTATTAATGCCGGATCTTCGCTGTAGTGAGCCAGAAGTCTTAACTCTATCTGAGAATAATCTGCCGAAAATATTATGGAATTTTCTCTGTCTTTTGGGACAAAAGCTGCTCTGATTCTATTACCAAGCTCTGTTCTTATTGGAATATTCTGAAGATTTGGATTACTGCAAGAAAGTCTGCCTGTGGTGGTTATGGTCTGGTTAAAACTTGCATGTACCCGTCCGTCCTTCGGGTTTACCAGAGCAGGAAGAGTATCAATATATGTTGTTTTAAGTTTTGTAAGCTGTCTTTGTTCCAATAAAAGAGGAATTATCGGATGTTCGTCTGTAAGAGATTCCAGTACTTTTGCGCTGGTGCTGAAACCGGTCTTGGTTTTAGCTTTTTTTGAAAGTTCAAGTTTTTCAAAAATGATATCTGCTACCTGTTTGGGTGAATTTATATTGAATCTTTCTTTTGCATGTTCGTAAATTTGAGATTCAATATTATTGAGATTATTCTGGATTTCAGCAGACAGATTATTTAAGTACTCTGTATCAATGCTTATTCCTGTTCTTTCCATGTCCGATAACACAGGGACAAGAGGTACTTCTATATCATAAAGAACGTTGCTCTGTTCTTTATCGATATATTTAGAATAATATCTGCCGAGTTCAATAGTTGCTTTTGCATCGTCAGAAGCATAGTCTGCAACTTCTTCTATGGAAATTTTGTCCATCGTAGTTGCTTCTTTGCCTTTGCCAATGAGATCTTCTATCGGCTTCATTTCAAATTTTAAATATGTTAATGCCTGCTGCTTTAAATTATGTTTGTATGTAGGATTCTTTATATAGCTTGCAAGCATTGTATCCAGTATTATACCGTTTAATTCAATGTTATGACTTTTAAGCAAGTTTATTTCAAATTTCGCATTCTGAAGAACCTTGTTTAAATCTTTATCTTCAAGCAGGGGTTTTAGCTTTTCAAGGACATAATTCGAGTTTAGTTGTTTTCCCTGTGTATGTCCCAGCGGAATATATGCTGTATTTGTTATATCCTGTTTTGTTTCATCAATTGCAATTCTACCGGTCATTGTAGTTATTTGCGGATTCCATGCAAATGAAATACCGACTATCTCAGCGTTATATACATCAAGGCTTGTTGTTTCCGTATCTAATGAAAATGTTTTTATATCTGTAAGATTTTTAATCATTTTATTGAGTGCATTTTCTGTATCTATAATATTAGATTTTTCCGTTGTCTGAACCGGTGCAGGTTTGGATTCGGGAATTGGAGCACCAAAAAGACCGAGTTGCATTGTTCCTTGTTGAGGTGGAGCTTCTTTAATTACTTTTGCAGGAGATAAAAGTTCCTTTGGAATAATCGGCTGAATGCCATTGTTAAATGGTTTCAGAAGCTCAGGAAGCTGTTTTAAAAAGTTGTAAAATTCCATATCTTTTAAGAAATTTGTTAATTTTTCAAGATTTGGCATTGTCAGATGAGTATGCTCAAAGTCAAATTCTATAGGGACATTTCTGTTAATTGTTGCCAAATATTTGCTTTTAATAGCCATTTCACGATCAGTTTCAAGTTTTTCCTTCAGACTCTTTGAGGATATTTCATCAAGATGGTCAAGGACATTTTCAACTGTACCGTATTGTTCAAGTAATTTAACTGCTGTTTTTTCACCAACCCCTTTAACACCGGGAATATTATCGGAGCTATCTCCGCTTAAACCTTTATAATCTGCAATCTGTTCCGGCCAGACACCGAGTTTATCATGAACTCTGTTTCTGTCGTACTCAAGAAGTTCCCCTTTTTGTGGCATTATTACTGAAATATGATTTTGTTTATCCAAAAGCTGAAATGAATCCTGATCGCCTGTCAGGATTAAAACATTATGTCCAAGTTCTCTTGCTTTTTCGGCTATCGTTCCAATAACATCATCAGCTTCAAAACCCTGCATCTGATAAATAGGAATATCAAGATCTTTAATGCCTTCGACCAGAAGTTTCATTTGATCTCTGAGTGAATCAGGCATGGCCTGTCTGTGTGCTTTATATTCAGGATATGCTTTTGCTCTGAATGTATCTCTTCCGCAGTCAAAGGATACTGCTATTGCATCAGGCTTTACTTTTTTCAGCAGATCAAAAAGTGCTTTTAAAAAGCCATATACAGCCCATGTGGGCTTGTCATCGGAAGTTTTCATATGAGTTCTTTCGAGCGCAAAATATTGTCTGTATGCCAGTGCATGCCCGTCTATTAATATTAATGTTTTAGATTCCATGCCGTATTTTTCCTTAATAGATATTTTAATTATTGTATCAAATTCGCTGATTTTATGTGTGAATATTAAAATTCTTGTAGAAAATATAAGAGAATTTAATTATTATATGTATTATCATAGCTGTAGGGTGCAGTGTACTGCACCAATGTTTAGAAGAAAGATAAAATTATGCTTTTAGTTGCAGATATTGGAAATACAAATATTACTGTTGGTGTTTTTAAGGGTGAAATTTTGGTTTATAGCTGGAGACTCGGCAGTGATAAATTTAAAACAGAAGATGAATATGGAATAGTTTTGAATAATCTTATAAAACACAGGAATCTTGATGAAAAGATTGAAGCGGCTGTTATTTCAAGTGTTGTTCTGCCTTTGACAGAGAAAATTCAAAATGCTATTGAAAAATATCTTGAAATACCTGTTCTGGTACTTACTTCGAAAGTAAAATCAGGAATTACAATTGATCTGGAAAAACCTAAAGAAATCGGTTGCGATAGAATAGCTAATGCTTGTGCTGCTTTTAAATTGTACAAAACTCCGGCAGTGGTTGTTGATTTTGGTACAGCGACAACATTTGATATCATTTCTAATGATGCAAGATTTCTAGGAGGTGTGATTGCTCCCGGAATTAAAATTGCGGCAGAGTCTTTAAGCAAATCCACATCACTGCTGCCAAAACTTAAAATCGAAGCGTCAAAGTCAGTTATCGGTAAAAATACTATAGATTGCATGCTAAGCGGTATTATTAGAGGGCATGCAGCTATGATTGACGGTTTAATTTTGGAAATAGAAAATGAATTAAATTCTCCTGTTACAACAATTGCAACAGGAGGTTATTCAACAATAATTACAGAATGTCTCAAAAGGCCGTTTGACTATTTGGATGAGCATCTGACGCTTGAAGGACTAAGAATTATTTACAATTTAAGTAGGGACAATTTGTCTTAAATTAATGTCAAATCAGAAGATTTTATTTAATGGCGATAATAATCAATATCTAGTAATACATCCGTCAGTTTTAAAGGTTCATTAAGAGTATGCGCTATGTTTGAAATGCTTACTGAATCACGCGTTAAATCTAATGAATTAGTATCTTTTGCATAATAGTAAGGCACTTCATCTTTTATTATTTTTCTCAGGAATAATTTTTCTGCTTCCTGTTCTCTTATATGATTAATGAAAGTAGTAATCGTATCAGTATAACAATGACGTCTATTAGTGATATCAAAGAACTTTACAAATATTGCATTAAAAGTTTCTTTATAATTGCAAATTGTTCCTGTTTCTCCTGTATATTCGCTATAAGCAAATTTAACACTATCTACTATTTTTTTGGATTGTCGATTATTGGGAATAACAAATGTACCGGTAAAACTTGGAATTGATATTTTAGTATTCATATTTGTCTCCAGTTTTAACTTTAATAATGTATTTTAAAGACATATGAATTTTAAAAATTGCCATTATAAATCTAAGTATTAAGGTATATGAATTTTAAATATTAATTCTTGCCCACAATACCTGTTAATGGTGAAGATGCGCTGGCGTATGCTTTGACTGGTATTCTACCTGCTTCATAAGCCATTCTACCTGCTTCTACTCCGAGCTTGAAGGCTTCAGCCATTTTAACAGGGTTTTCTGCGAGTGCTATTGCTGTATTTACCATTACCATATCTGCACCCTGTTCCATAACAAGGGCGGCTTCTGATGGTACGCCAAGACCGGCGTCAACAATAACAGGAACATTTGCCTGCTCGATTATAATTTTGATATTTTCAAGAGTTTTTACTCCCTGTCCTGTTCCGATAGGGGAAGCCAAAGGCATTACTGTAGCACAGCCAATTTCTTCAAGCCTTTTTGCAAGAACAGGATCAGCATTTATGTAAGGAAGCACTATAAATCCTTCTTTAACAAGTATCTTGGCAGCTTCAAGTGTTCCGATTGGATCAGGTAGTAAATATTTAGGGTCAGGAATAACTTCCAGTTTTATCCAGTTGTTAATACCCATTGCTTTGCTAAGTCTTGCAACTCTTATTGCTTCTTCTGCTGTCTGGCATCCTGCAGTATTTGGTAAAAGCCAGAATTTATTAGTATCAATATAGTCCATAAGACCGACATGTCCCGGTGCGCCGGTATCAACACGTCTGATTGCAACGGTAACCATTTCTGCACCACTTGCGATATGAGCTTTTTGCATTGTTTCAAAATCAGTAAATTTTCCTGTGCCTGCAATAAGGCGTGAATTAAAAGACTTTCCTGCGATTATAACGGTCATTTTTCTATCCTTTATTATTAATATTTGCTAACTTATATTATTAAAAATACACCTCTGAAAACCAAAATTCAAAATTTTTTATTTTAAAATCAGTGTTTATATTAATTTACCTTAATATAATAGGTCTTTAAATTAATTTCTTTTTATTGTATCTTATGATAGTTATTGACATTCCTACTTGGGACTGAATGATGCGTTTGGATAAATTCCTGAAAGTATCAAGGCTGATAAAAAGAAGAACGGTTGCAAACGAAGTTTCCGATCAGGGCAGGATATTTATAAATGATAAACCTGCAAAACCTTCAAAAGAAGTCAAAGAAGGAGATAAAATATCCATAGAGTACTATAATAAAACTCTTGTAGTAGAAGTTTTAAAAGTACCTTCATCAAATGTATCTATACAGGAATCGAAAGATTTATACAAAGTTATTGAAGAAATTCAACAAGCTTTAAAATAAGAAGAATAGGAGGAAATATGCCAACATTTATTGAAAACATTAAAGCAAGACAAATTCTTGATTCGAGAGGAAATCCGACTGTAGAAGTTGATGTTATGTTATCCAGTGGTGCTATGGGTAGAGCAGCTGTACCATCAGGTGCAAGTACCGGTATCTACGAAGCTCTCGAATTAAGAGATGAAGATAAATCATATTACTGCGGTAAAGGCGTTCTTCAGGCAGTCGATAATGTAAATAATATTATTGCTCCTGAACTTATCGACCACGATGCAAGCAATCAGCACGAAATTGACAGAGCTATGATTGCTCTTGACGGTACTGAAAATAAAAGTAAATTAGGTGCAAATGCAATTTTAGGCGTTAGCCTTGCCTGTGCAAGAGCTTCAGCAATAGCATTAGAACTCCCGCTTTACAGATACCTCGGTGGTGTAAATGCTATAACTCTTCCTGTTCCAATGATGAACATCATTAACGGTGGAGCTCATGCTGATAATAACGTTGATATTCAGGAATTCATGATTGCTCCTGTCGG
>JAQVCB010000077.1:10660-12561 GCA_028689995.1 Candidatus Gastranaerophilales bacterium | reverse complement strand
GATTTTACTGTTTATAACCAGACAGGCTCTAAAAGATATTAAACTCTTTTGATATAATGTTTTTGTAAATAATTAAAGGGGAGATATTTAGATGGTTTCAACCAGTTTTGAAAGTTATCCTGAACGAAGCTTTGCAAAGCCTACATCAGAACATGTTTCTTTAGGCAAAGGGATTCGTGGTTTAGTATTTGGTATTCCTGCTGCTATATCAATATTTTTTGCACTGATAATTATTGCGTCAGGTGTCCCGGGCCCTTTTGTAATATTTTTGGAAGTAATTTTCCTCGGTTTTTTATCAGTCTTTGTAAACGGTATTAGAATCGCAGCTCAGTGGGAAAAAGCTGTTATATTAAGACTTGGAAGTTTTTATACAGTTAAAGGCCCCGGTATTTTTTATGTAATACCTTTTATTGATTATGCAAAATTTCTTGATATGAGGATTTTAACTCTTAATATTCCAAAACAAAGCGTTATTACAAAGGATAATGTTCCTGTTGAAATTGACGGCGTGGTATTTTTTAAGGTTGATGATGCTCAAAAGTCTATTATAAGTATTCAGGACTACAGATTTGCTATTTCTCAATATGCTCAAAATTCTCTTAGAGATGTTGCAGGCGGTCTTTCACTTGATGAAATACTTTCTGAAAGAGAAAGAGTACAGATGGAAGTATATGAACACTTTAAAGGTAAAGTTATGGAATGGGGTCTTCAAGTTGATTCAGTCAGAATTCTCGACATTCAGATGCCTGAGGATTTAAAACGGGTTATGTCAAGACAGGCTTCTGCTGAAAGAGAAAAACGCGCCACAATTATTAAAGCAGAAGGTGATAAGCTTGCATCTGCGAATCTTTCAGAAGCTGCAAGAATCATGACTCTAAGTCCGGGCGCAATGGAATTAAGAACTCTTCAAACAATCGACGGATTGGGTGCTTCTCCTTCTAATACAGTGATTCTTTTCCCTGTCGAAATAGTAAAAGCCCTTGAATCTATTAAGGGAGTGTTGAAAAATAGTTAAATAGCTCTTATTTTCTATTTTGTAACACGACCCTATCAAAAGTGAAAAATGGCGGAAACGGTTTGCGGTAGCGGGAGTGAAATAATGCTGAAGCTGCTGCGGGTAGCAGGAGCTGGAGGCATTATATAACTCATTCCAAGTTTTCGACATTTTGACACTAGACGTGGGGGATTGTTGAGTAAACATTCAAATACTGAAGGTTAAAAACTTAAAAAGCCGATGACAAATGTCATCGGCTTTTTATATATTTTATTTTTCTTAATTCTCAACAGGAATAATTAATTTCTGACCAATAGAAATTCTGTTCGGGTTATCAAGACCATTAACCTCCTGAATTTTTTGGATTTTTTCAGGACTTGCAGATCCAAAATATCTCAACGCAACTTTTTCTAAAGTATCTCCATTCTGGATAGTATATTTTTCGGTTTTAACGGTAGAAACTGCTTTTGATGCAGGATTAACACCAATCGGAGTTACTTTTTCCTTAACTTCAGTATTTCCTTTTTTCCAGAGATTAAGATCAATAAAACTTTCGTGTGAAGGATTTCCAAAATTAAGAATAGTTGTCATTAAGAACATACAGATTGCTCCTGTGACAAAACCAATTGAAAGATAAATTCCCGGAGATCTTTCTTCTTTCGTATTTAACTTGAAACCCTGCCATAGGATATCCAGTTCACGATCCTTGTCTGATCTTACATATACTCCTGGTGAGGAATCATATGGTTGTGATTTATCTGATAATAATTCTTCCAAAGCTGCTATCCTCTCCTTTGATATACTTGATCTGTGTAAAGTGCTACTTCTCATTAACTTTACCTAACCTCGCCCTTTTTCTGTCTCTAAAAGATTCAATTTTGAATTAAATTTTTATAATAACTTACTG
>JAQVCB010000077.1:0-10560 GCA_028689995.1 Candidatus Gastranaerophilales bacterium | reverse complement strand
TGCTATCCTCTCCTTTGATATACTTGATCTGTGTAAAGTGCTACTTCTCATTAACTTTACCTAACCTCGCCCTTTTTCTGTCTCTAAAAGATTCAATTTTGAATTAAATTTTTATAATAACTTACTGGTAGATTATGAATATAATATAGAAGTTTTATCACATAATCAAGTTTAATTGTATTCAACATATACATTCCTAAACAAATATGTTTAAAATATTACAAAACTTTACATTTATAAATTTGAGTAAATCCTTTAAAATTCTGATACTATAATAATATATTGATAAAATATTAGTAAAGTTAGAAATATATAGAAAGGTTTTAAATATGGCAAGAGTAATAAGACCTGTTTTAGCAATCAGATGTGTGGTTTCAAGCTGCAAAGCTTTATTTGAAGTTGCAGAAGTTGAAAAAGGAAAAACTCAAATCGTAGTTTGCCCAAAATGCGGCGAATATTATGAATATCCATCACCAGAAAATACTAATCAAGGTTAATTTTCTTTTTAAGAACGAGTTTAGCCAAAGCCTATACGCCTGCTCAGCGCAGCCGTTTCATAATCGTTTTCGTTTTTAACGCTCCAGCTTCGCAAGCTTTGCCAGCACTCCCGCTCCGCACGAGCCTTTTTACGTTTATTAACTGGATTTTATAATTTTTAAAAAACAGGCTCTATGAATAATTTTAAAGACAAAAGGTATAACCAGTACAGCCGACACCTCGAAGATGTTTTTGGATGTAAAATCTATAAAATAACTTTAGATGCCGGTTTTAATTGCCCAAACAGGGATGGAACAATATCAGAAGGTGGATGTATATTTTGTGATGAAGGCGGCTCTTTTTCAAGAGTTCACAGTAATCTGCTTTCTTTAGAAGAACAGCTTCAAACAGGAATTTCTCATTCGAAAGTAAGGTATAAGGCAAAAAAGTTTATTTCATACTTTCAGGCATTTTCAAACACATATGCCCCCGTAGAAGTTTTAAAAGACATTTACAATAGATCACTTAACCATAAAGACGTTATAGGATTGTCTATAGGAACAAGACCTGACTGCGTTGATCCTGAAAAGATAGATCTTATAAGTTCCTATACCGAAAAACACTATGTATGGGTTGAATATGGACTTCAATCAATTCATGATAAAACTCTAAAGCTTATAAACAGAGGCCATACATCGGAAGATTTTATAAAAGCCGTTAAATTAACTCAAAACAGAGGTATTAATATCTGTGCCCATGTAATAATCGGGCTTCCCGGCGAAACGAGAGAAGATATTCTCGAAACAGCTAAAGCTCTTGCTGATTTAGGTATAAATGGAATCAAAATGCATGTACTTTGTGCACTTAAAGGAACAGAACTTGAAAAAATGTATTATAAAGAAGAATTTAAACCTCTTGCTGTTGAAAATTTTGTAGAAACTGTCTGTGATTTTCTTGAAATACTGCCCCCTGATGTAACCATTCACAGGCTTGCAGGTAGCGGATTAAACGAAATTTTAGTTGCGCCAATCTGGTTGACTGAAAGATTTAAAGTACTGACAAGAATAGACAGACAACTTGAAAAAAGAGATTCCTGGCAGGGAAAATTTTATAAATAGTTTAATTTAAAACATTAATGTAATTTTCTATTTCTTTTAATGTACTTAAACACTGATCTTTTAAATTCATTTTACTTTCTGAATTTAGTTTTTTAAACAGTTCAGAAAGTTCATCTATACATATATTAGCGCTTGCTCCTTTTTGAGTGTGAGCTATACTATTCAGCAATTCAAAATCTTCTTTATTTATTGTCTCTTGTATTTTTACCAGAGTATCAGGAAGAGTATTTAAATACTTCTTAAAGTATTCTTCAGCATTTTTTTGAGAAAATTCCAGGTCAGCCATGATTTTATTTAGTATTTCCTGAACCTTTGAATTTTCCAAACAAAAATCAATATTATCAGTAATAGTATTTGTAGCAGTTGATTCTGACAGGATATATTTCTCTATAATTCCCCTTAATTTAGCTTTTTTAATAGGTTTACCGATGAAATCATCCATTCCTGCTTCCAAACATAGTTTTTTAGCATCCTCCAACACATGTGCTGTTACTGCAACAATTGGAACATGCTTTTCTCCGTTTTCAAGCCAACGAATACTTCTTGTTGCTTCATAACCATCCATAACCGGCATCTGACAATCCATCAAAATTAAATCATATGAATTTCTCTTACAAGCTATTAATGCATCTTCTCCATTTTCTGCTATATCACATACATAGTCCATGCTATTAAGCATATCAACCATCACATTTTGATTTATTTTATTATCTTCAGCTAATAAAATTTTAATTTTGTTTTTATAGGTATTTTCTTCTAAAACATTATGAGTTATTAAAGTCATATCATTCTCATTCTCATTGTTAATTTTTGCTTCCATAGCTGTTTTAATACATTTTAAAAGATCATGCCTGCATACAGGTTTTGTCAGATATCCTGAGAATCCCGCTTCTTTTGATAATTGGGCATCTTTCATCTGGTCTAATGATGTCAAAAGAATAAGAGGTATATGATTGATTGATTGATCGGTTTTAATTAGCGAAGCTAATTCAAATCCGTCCATTTCAGGCATTTTTTGATCAATTAAGACAATACCTATATTATCCAGGGTTTTTAATAATGATAACGCCTGATTTGGATTATTTGTCAGATGTACATTACATAACGATTCCTCAAGATAATAACGTATAATATTCAAATTAGTATCATTATCATCAACTACTAAAATATTAATATCTTTTAAAGTTTTTATTATATCTGAATTTTCATTATTTTTGCAATTATCTTTTAAAAATTCAGCTGTAAATGAAATTTTCGTTCCTTTTTCAGGTTCGCTGTCTATACATATATCTCCATTCATCATTTCAATAATCTGCTTACAAATAGCCAGTCCAAGACCGGTACCGCCATATTTTCTTGTGGTTGAAGTATCCGCCTGCATAAAAGCTTCAAAAATCTTTTCCTGATTTTCTTCTGAAATCCCTATTCCTGTATCTGACACCTCAAAATAAACTATCATTGAATCATCAGTTTCAGACAGATTTTTAACCGTTATATTTATTTCTCCTGAATCTGTAAATTTGATAGAATTACTGATTAAATTATTTAATATCTGCTTTAATCTGTTAGGATCACCATAAACTCCGGCAGGTATATTTGAATGTACCATTACATTCAGTTCCAATCCCTTACTATATACTGAATATGATGACAATGCAGCTATTTCTGTAACGCAGGTTCTTAAATCAAAGCTTATATTTTCTAGTAACAACTTTCCTGCTTCAATTTTAGAAAAATCTAATATTTTATTGACTACATTCAATAGATTTTCAGATGATTTTGTAATTTTGTTTATCAAATTTTTTTGTTCTTCTTCCAGTTGAGTTTCTGACAAAAGCTCTATAAATCCTATAACTCCATTCATTGGAGTTCTGATCTCATGGCTCATATTTGCCACAAAATCACTTTTAGCTTTGTTTGCTGTTTCAGCCCTTTCAATCGCACATTTTAGTTTATCGTTTTTTTGATTTCTCTCTATAACAGCCGAGACAGAAGAAGTAAACGAATAAAGCAAAGCTTGTTCCTGAATAGTCCAAGTTCTTTTATTGGTATAATCTTTAAAACTAATTATTCCCCAGAAATTATTATCAATAAAAATCGGATATGACATAGCAGAAACAAATTTATACTGTTTAAAAAATTCTTTCAATTCAGGACTAAAATCTTCAGCAGTTCCAACTATTGGTTTTCTACCTAGTAAAGATTGAATATATTCATCCTGCGATTTTAATATGACATTTTGAAATTCTAAAAAATACTCTTCAGGTTCATTAACTGATAATTTCCATTCACATTTTTTACTTAATGTATAAGTATCTTTTTCCATATCATAATAACTTTTACGCAGACAAACTTCATCAACGTTTACAGCGTTACCCAATAAATAAAAAGTATTTAGAATTGCCTCTTCAAAATCGGGGTTTACTACCAATTCAATAATTGCTTCAGAAGTAGACGACAATATTTGATCTTTCTGTATTAATTCCTGAGTTCTTTCCTGTACTTGCCTTTCTACTTCGATATATGATTCAGTAAGAAGTTTTTCTACCTGTTTATGAGCTGAAATATCTCTAACATAAGCAATTGCAACAGTTTCATTATTCATTTCGCTTAATTTTATACAAGTATCAGCTTGTAATGGGGAACCATCTTTCCTTTTTAACTTACTTTGTAAAATAATGGATTCTTTATCCCCATTTAATAGAGGTTTAATATAATCTTGAAAGTCATCCTGAGTATAAGCGCTTATGTCACAGACAGACATATTTAATAATTCATCATGAGTAAATCCGGAATTTTGTAAAACCTGTTTGTTTACATAAATAAATTTTAAAGATTCAATTTTAAAGATAAAAATTTCATCCCAGGAATTGTTGAGTACTTCCAACAATTTTTCATTAAATTTCTCAATTTTCTTTCGTTCGGTAATGTCTTTTGAAACTCCGCGATAACCTTTTATATTACCTTCTTTATCAATAACCGGAAGTCCATTAGATAAAAATGTTTTTAATTTACCGTCCTTTGTAATATTTGTTTTTTCCAAATCCTTTAATGGCAAGCCCTTTGCAATTAAAGGGAAAAACAGTTCTTTAGCTTTAAGTCTTTCTTCTTCATTTTCCGGCATTATATCTATTATTGTTTTGCCTACAATTTCATCAATTTCACAATTAAAACTTGTTTTAAACCCGTCAGAGCAATAAGTAAATCTTCCCTCGTTATCAAATTCCCAAACCAAATCAGAACTGCATAATATGAGATCCTTGTATTTATTTTCACTTTCAAGCAGTGCCTCATAGATTTTTTTACTTTCGGTAATATCTTTTGAAACTCCGCGATAACCTTTTATATTACCTTCTTTATCAATAACCGGAAGTCCATTAGATAAAAATGTTTTTAATTTACCGTCCTTTGTAATATTTGTTTTTTCCAAATCCTTTAATGGCAAGCCCTTTGCAATTAAAGGGAAAAACAGTTCTTTAGCTTTAAGTCTTTCTTCTTCATTTTCCGGCATTATATCTATTATTGTTTTGCCTACAATTTCATCAATTTCACAATTAAAACTTGTTTTAAACCCGTCAGAGCAATAAGTAAATCTTCCCTCGTTATCAAATTCCCAAACCAAATCAGAACTGCATAATATGAGATCCTTGAATTTATTTTCACTTTCACGCAGTGCTTCCTCAGCTTTTTTGCTTTCTGTTATATCTTTTGCAGCACCGCGATAACCTTTTATATTGCCATCTTTATCAATAATTGGAACACTATTAATTAAAAGGATCTTTAATTTACCATCTTTAGTAATACTTAATTTTTCCAAATCTTTTATTGGTAAACCTTTTAACATTAAAGGGGATGATGCTTCTTTAAGCTTAAATCTTTTTTCTTCATCTTCTGGCATTAGATCAAAAGTTGTTTTGCCTATAATTTCTTCAGGATCATAACCAAGTATTGATTTAAACCCATCCGAACAATATGTATATCTTCTCTCATTATCAATTTCCCAAATCATATCAGAACTGCATAATGTAAGATCCTTAAATTTATTTTCACTTTCAAGCAATGCTTCTTCTGCTTTTTTACGTTCTGAAATATCTCTTGCAATAGTTACAATTATGGTTGGTTTTTCGTCTTTAAAATATTGAATATTTACCTCTACAGGATAAGTAGAACCGTCTTTTCTTTTTCTTTCTGTCTCATAAAATAGTGATTTTTTTTCACCTGAAAATAACGGCTGTAAGAATTCTATAAAAGATTCTCTAGTAAATTTATAATCAATTTTTGTAGCTTCTATATTGATTAATTCACTTGATGAATAACCAAGATTCTTTAAAATACTGTTATTTAAGTAAATGTATTCAAGTGTCTTCGCATTTTTTATAGTTATCTCATTCCAGGAATTTTCTAATATATGAGCAAAACGTTTTTCTATAGATTTAAAAGGATGTAACAAATAATCGATTAATTTAATTAAAATAAAAATTATAAAGATAATTAATATTACTGTTATTAAAAAAATATAAAATATATTATTATTATAATTGTTAAGCAAACTGGAATTTGGCATTACAACAACAAGAGAAAGATTACTTTGAAAGCGATGAAAAAATACTGTATTACTAATATCTTTTTGTTTAATAATTATAAACCCGTCTTTTTTTATCTTTAAAGAATCTAAAAGTGATCTATAATTTCCATCTTTGTAAGAAAGAAGGCTTCTTTTATTATAATTTATTGATTTATCTGATGAAGACAGAATAAGATTTTGATTTTTATCTAATATAAATACTTCTGAACCGTTAGATTTTGAATTAACATCTATTAATAATTTTTTTAATCCTTCAATAGAAAAATCGGTTCCAACAACTCCAATTAACTTATTATCTTTATACAATGGAATTGAATAAGTTAACATGGGAATATATATATCCTGATCAATATAAATATCAGTCCATACAGGTTTTTTGGCCTCAATTGCAAGAAAATACCAGGAATCTTGTTCCTTTGTCAGTTTTCTTGGTACATACTCAACCCTTTGATATTTTCCATTTTTGTATATATACCAGGCAGAAAAAGCTTTTAATGTTTTTTTATCAATAAAGTAAGGATTTATTTGTACCCATGCACCTTGAATTGTTGGAGTTCTTTCAAGTATTGATACAGTCTGAGGATTAAGCGAATGAATATAATTATTTACATATTTACTGTCTGAAGATTTTTTTAAATCAAAAGATTTATTAACAAACTCTGCTAAAATTTTTGTATTATTTTCTACTTTGTCAAATATTCTATAGAAATTATAAATATCTTTAATATAATTCATATCAAAAGCAAGTGTTGATATTCTATTTTCTAAAATAATATCTCTGCTTTTTAAAGTATAAAAACCCAGTATCAAAAATATTGATACTGTTAAAAATAGGCTTAATACAAGTATAAACTTATTTTTTGTGATTATTTTATTCATTTTTATGCTTTCAACAAAATAAATTTTTAGTCAGGTATAAATTAAAATAATATATTAATTTTAATCTTTTTTTAATAAATCAACTAAAGTCTGCGGAATATGTCTCAATGATTCAACTTTCATGGCTGCTCCCAAATTTATTGCTTCTTTAGGCATTCCAAAAACAATACAGCTTCTTTCATCCTGCGCAATAGTATACGCTCCTGCATTTTTCATATTTAACAAACCTGCAGCACCGTCTCTTCCCATTCCGGTTAATATAACTCCGATGGCATTAGATCCGGCATATTTTGCAACAGAATTAAATAAAATTTCTACGGAAGGTCTTTGATGAAAAACCAAAGGCCCGTCAGTTATTTCTACATAATACGAAGCTCCGCTTCTTCTTAATTCCATATGTTTATTACCGGGTGCAATTAATACCTTGCCGGGAGATACCAGTTCATTGTTTTCAGCTTCTTTAACTTCCAGAGCACATAAACTGTTAAGTCTTTCGGCAAAAGATTTTGTAAAATACTGCGGCATGTGTTGAACTATAAGAATTGGAGGCATATCAACCGGAAGCCTTGTTAGTACTTCTTTTATAGCTTCAGTTCCTCCTGTTGATGCACCGATAGCAATAATCTTATTCGTTGTTTTAATTAAAGCATGATTACTTGAAATTATTGGTTTTTTCTGCACATTATCTGGAGCAACTATTCTGGATGGATTAATATTTGCAACAGCCTTGATTTTATGGATTAGCTGTTCACTCATATCACCTATTGAATATGATTCTCCCGGTTTTGCCATTACTTCCATAGCTCCAAGTTCTAAACCTCTTAAAGCTACTTCACAGCCTTTTCTTGCAAGAGAACTAACTATTATAACAGGCATTGGATGGTGCTTCATCAATTTTTCAAGAAAAGTCAACCCGTCCATTCTTGGCATTTCAATATCCAGAAGAATCACATCCGGCTTCAAACTTACTATTTTATCTCTTCCTATAAACGGATCAGGGGCAGTTCCTACGACTTCAATCTCAGGATCTTTTGAAAGCTCCTGAGATAAAATTTTTCTTACCATTGATGAATCATCGATTATTAAGATTTTTATTGTTTTCATTCCAGTCACACTCTCTTATATTATTTACTTTGTATATTACAATTTCTCCTGTTTCATTATCAAATATAACTTTTCTACCCATATCTCCCCCGGTATCAAATGTTATTATATCAATAGAATTTTCTTTCAATATTTTTTCAGCAACTGTAATATTGTTTTTACCTATCAAACTGTTCTGCATTTGTGAGCTTGTTGCTCCTCCTACAATATGTGTTTTAAAATTTGTCGTATTTCCACCCATATTAACAAGAAGTTTTATCATATGAGGAATTGATACCGTTCCAAACTGGGTATTTCGTTCATTATTAAATGGATATGGATGAATATAATGATTCATTCCTCCAAATTTCAATTTGCTATCCCATATACATACAGAAATACATGAGCCAAGCACAGTATGAATAATATATGGCTTTTTGCTCACAAAAATATATCCGGGATGTAAAAAATATTTTTGCTTTTCCAGCATAATTTACTTTAACAATCCAAGTTCTTTTAAAGTATTAATCAATTTTTCTTTACTGACAGGCTTAATTAAATAAGCTTCACATTGCTCTCTAAATGCACTTTTAATGTTATCTAAATCATCAAGTGCTGTAGTCATTATTATTTTAACGCCATCTAAGCCAGATATATCTCTATCCTGTTCAATATTTCGCATTTCTTTTAATACTTCCTGGCCATTCATCTCCGGCATTTTGATATCAAGACAAATTAAATCATAAAAATCACCTTCATCCCAAACGTTCTTGAATGCTTCTATTGCTTCTTTTCCATTAACTGCAATATCACATTCTCCATATTCTGAAAGAAAAGTAATAAGTCTTTTTCTACTTGTAAATTCATCATCTACAATTAAAATTCGCATAAGTATTCCTTTCTAAACAAATCTATACCGTTCTCATATAAATAGTAGGATGTATGTATTTTAATTTATACTGTTTTTGAGTAAGACTTTCTGAATGTCCTATAAATAATAACCCGCCTGAAGTTAATGCATTATAATATTTTATTATAAGTTCTTCCTGAGTTGAATTGTTAAAATAAATCATTACATTTCTCGAAAAAATAATATCAAAGTTACTTTTAAAGGGAAAATTTTGCATAAGATTAAAAGTTCTTAATGTAATCAGTTCTTTAATTAACGGTTTTACAATATATTTACCTTCAATCTTGTCAAAATATTGATGAATCTGATATGAGTTAAATACAGTTAACTCGCTTAAATCATATGCTCCCTTTTGTGCGTGAGAAACTACTTTATTACTTATATCCGTACCAAGAATCTTTATATTAATCGATTCAGGCAAACATTCCTTTAAAACCATTGCAATTGTATAAGGTTCTTCACCTGTTGAACAAGCGGAACTCCATACTTTAATTTCATTATTTTTAATTATTCTTGGATTATTCTGAAAAATACTATCAAGATTATTTTTGATATATTCAAAATGATTTTCTTCGCGGAAAAAATCTGTTTTATGAATTGTTATTTCATCAACAAAGCTGTCCCACAGTTTATTATTACTTTTATTAAGCAACAAATTATAATATTCATCATAACAGGTAATACCTGCACGTCTAAGCAATTTATTCAACTTTGATTGAAGCATTTCTCTTTTTGCTTGTCTATAGCTAATTCCTAACTGTTCATAAATTAGTTTTTCATATTTTTCAAATTGTTTTTCAGATAACATTTTATAACTCATTTATTATGTAGACGAAAATGCAGGCATAATTAATAATCATGCCTGCATGATCAGTAATCTTAAAATCCCTGAGTATCATTTTCTAATGGAATAACATCTTCAGGATTTACAATCTGAGTATTTTTATCATATGAACTATTGAAATTTGAATGTGCTGAATTAAACCGCTTGTTTCCGGAATAATTATTTTGAATTACTCTGTTTCTTTCAGGTAAAGCATTGTAAATACTATCTCTATAATTACTTTGGTTTAATTCAATTTGAGCACCATTTACAAGTTGAACAAGAGAATTAACAATATCCTTCATATTCATTGCCTGAGAGGAAAGTTCTTCTGATGATGCTGCACTTTCTTCAGCAGTTGCTGCATTACTCTGAACTACCTGCTCCATCTGTGATATTGCTTTATTTATCTGCGCTATACCCTGTGTTTGTTCCTGACTTGCTGCTGCAACTTCATCAAGAAGTTCATTTACTTTTTGTGATTCATTAACTATATCAACCAGAGATTCGTTTACTTTAGCTGATACTTCTACTCCTTTTTCAGAAAGTTCAATGTTACTCTCAATTATTGATGCTGTATCCTTTGCAGCTTGTGCGCTTCTTTGGGCAAGATTTCTTACTTCCTCAGCTACTACTGCAAATCCCATTCCTGCTTCTCCTGCTCTTGCTGCTTCTACAGCTGCAT
>JAQVCB010000198.1 GCA_028689995.1 Candidatus Gastranaerophilales bacterium | reverse complement strand
TGTATCTCCAAGATAATATGTGTTCACGGAAGGTATTATACTCTGTATCTGCTTAATTCCGTGCGGTTCAGGCTTATGAAAACCGTCAGGAATATCTTCCATTGCAACGAGCATGGAAAATAAATCTTCAAGATTCCACTTTTTAAGTACAAATTTGGCTTCCAGTCTAGGTCTTCCAGTAAATATCGCAAGATCATAACTTTTAGCAAGATTCTTCAAAAATTCGGGATCAGCAAGAAGATTTTCATTTAAAATATATCCTTTGCCGTTGTCTGAAAAATATAATTCCTGAAATTTATTTATAATCTCATCTTTAGGAGTATTGATTCCTGAACACTTCAGTAAATATTCTGTACAATCCCAGTCATTATTCAGTCCGCCTTTATTTTTTGCTTTCTGGATATCATCAAATGATATATCTTTACCTGCAAAATATTTGTAGGTTTCTTTTATAGCCATTCTGTAAGAATTAGAAGTGTCTACCAGAACTCCATCCATATCAAATATAATCAGATCCCTTTTTTTTAAAGTATCAATCAATATTTTTGCCTGTTCGGGCGTGGGGACGGTTATTCTGAAGCAATTTTTTAACTCAGGATCATTTTTAAAGTATTTAACTTTAATACCCGAATTTAAAAGCCTTTTATAGATGATCTCAGCTTTATCTTCAAAATCAACACACAAAAAATTTGATTCACTTGGATAAACTATAGCTCCAAAAGCTTTTAGTCCATCTGTCAGTATTTTTTTTGATTGATTTATTTGATCTTTCACCCAGTTAAAATAATCTTTGTCATTTATTGCAGCAATTGCAGCTTTTGCAGCAAGAGCATTCACGCTGTAAGGGCTGATTATTCTTCTTATGTATTCAATATTTTCAGGAGCTGAAATAATATATCCGATTCTAAGTCCGGCAAGCGCATAATCCTTTGACATTGACCTTATAATTATTACGTTTTTATACTTGAAAGTCAGGTCATGGAACTGCTCTTTTGCAAAACTGGAATACGTTTCATCTATCAACACAATACCATTTTCTGTTTTTTTAATGATTTTAACCAGATTCTCTCTTGATATTACTTCTCCTGTCGGGCTGTTTGGCGTTGTGATAATAACCAGTCTGGTTTTTTCATCGATATTATTTAAAAATTCATCAATCGGAAAAATCCATCTTTCACTGTATTTAATTTCTATATAATTGCATCCGGTTGATTTAGCATATACTTTTGGCATTGTAAAAGTTGGTGTTGCTGTAATAACATTATCATTTTGTTCAACAAACGTATCAAAGATATAATTTATAGCTTCATCAGCTCCATTTGTAGCCATTATCATTGATTGTTCAACATTATTTATATCAGCAATCAGAGAAATCAAGTCTCCAATGGCTGGATAGAATTTAATCTCTTTTTCTGAAATATTTTTTAAAGCTTCAATTACTTTTGGAGAAGGACCAAGAATATTCTCGTTAAGATCAAGCTTCATTAAACAATCATCAGGAAAAAGAGGTACCTCGTATCCCTGAGCATTGATTATTGTTTTCTTTGGTGAAATCATATTTATTACCTGTTTTTATATTAAATTGATTTTATTATTCAAGTAGAGTATACCTCAAATTTCAGAACCTGTCCGGCAAAATCCAAAAAATTTTACAGTTATACCTGAATATGAAAAAAGAGTAAAATATTATATATAAAAAATTATCTCATATAAAGGTTGATTCATGCTCAGTTTTATTATGTTTTTAATATCATTCCTGGGGGTTATTACCTCGTCATACTTTATTTGCAGCATAATTAAATCCAGAAAATTTGAAAATGCACTGATATTTTATGTATTAATACTGATTTCGCAGATAATAATAACTTTTGAAATGTTATCCATACTAAAACAAGTAAATCCTGCGGGAGTTTTAATCACTAATTTTACTATATTCGTTATTTCACTTGTAATCTGGAATTATTACAGTAGACCTCTTATTAATATTCCTGAATTTAAATGTTTAAAAGATAAAATTAAGTTTGCATTAAAAAAAGACAAAATTCTTAAAATACTCCTTGTATTCTTCATATTTTCCAGTTTAATCAGTCTGTTTCTGGCTTTATTAATTCCTACTAATTCAGGAGACAGTTTGACATATCATCTGGCAAGAATTGGATTCTGGATACAGAATGGAACAATGTCCCATTTTGAAACCAGTTCTATAAGGCAGTTAGTATTCCCCATTAACTCGGAAATACTTATTTTATGGTCAATGGTGTTTCTCAAAAGAGACTATCTTGCCCAGATGCCTGAATATCTATCCTATATAGGCTGTTTGTTTATACTTTTTAGTTTTTTATCTTACTTAAAAATTTCAACCAGACGAATACTATGGACAGTATTTATACTTGCATCGTTCCCTGCTGTTATTATTGAATCTATGTCCTGCCAGACAAATCTGATTATTGCACTTCTTTTGATGTCTTCTCTATATCTTTTTATCTATGGAGTTAAAGAAAATGATAAAAAATCTGTAATTTTTTCGGCTATTTCCTACAGTATTGCTCTGGGTACTAAAAATACTGCCTTTCTTTTTCTTCCTGTTTTTGGGATTATGTACTGTTTAATATCTTTTAATAAATTAAAATATAATTTTTACAAGCCCCTTTTACTGTTTATCCTTTCAATTATTCCTGCTTGCCTACTGCTTGGGTCATACAATTATTTTCTTAATGGCATTGATTATGGCAACCCATTCGGTCCTCTT
>JAQVCB010000197.1 GCA_028689995.1 Candidatus Gastranaerophilales bacterium | reverse complement strand
TGGAAATCATCAAAAGAACAGAACCAATCAAACAAACACATAATTTAAGTGAAAACAATATTAAGGATGAAACTCCCATAAATGAAGAAACAATTAAACCAAAAGATTTAATTATAAATGCAGAAATTCCTAGTGTCTTAAAAAAAGAAATAATAACTGAAAATTACCAGTATACAAAAACATATCTGGACAATAAAGAAACTGATAAAATAAAAACAGAGCAGGAATTAAAATCATCAAATAATCAGAATTCATCGTCAAATAATCTTGAAACACTTCCTGATATAAAACTTGAAGAAACAAGTATTTCCAATAATAATGACGAACTAAAACAAGATATTTCCTGTAAATATAATGAAAGTATCTTTGATGATAATGATATTCCTGATAATATAAGGCTTTCTGACAATCAAAGAATTAATAAAACTGAATCAAAGGGAATGATTTCATCAATTGGAAAACTGCTTATAAACAACAGAGACATAGAAAATATTATTGAAACAAATGAACTTATGCAACAAATTGGATGCAGCAGCGACGATATAGATATAGTAACAATGACATCCGGCATAAAAATTTATGAAAAATTTAATAGAATCATGGTTGAATATACCCAGATAAAAGATCTTACTCTGTCGAATAAGGCAGGATTTACAATTGCAAGCATAATAAAAGATAGCCGAAGGTCTGAAACAATTGGAGCTATTGCATCTGGTGCATTTTTAGTATTAAAAAACTATCTTGAAAGACTGGAAATTTGTAATCTTCAGAAAGTTTTTTTTGAAGCAGATGATGCTGTCTATTCTCTTTTTAAAATAGATGATTTCATTTTATTCTTTATATCCGAGGAAAATTTTGAACCAATTAATTACACTCTTGTAAAAGAAATACTCGCCCAGAATAATATTTCAAATCAGGACTTGTCGGTAATTAAAAATATTAAAGGAATAATAGAATCAGCAATTACAGATAAAGAAGGTATGCTTATAGGTTCAATAAACAGCGAAAATCCCAAAAAATTAGCTTCATTATCATCAGCTATTTTTGAAAATTTAAAAGTATTCATAACGAATATTCAACCTGCAAAACTTAATAAAATCGTAGTTTTTGCAGATGATAAAGTTCTAACTATAAGAAAATACAACGACAAAATAGCCGGTCTTATTACCTCATCAGATGGTCCAGTTAAATTATCAGATCAAATAACTGAAATTGAAGAATTAATGAAATAATTTAAGGAAATAAAATTAATGACTGTTACAAAAAATTCATTAAATAACATACTGATTGATGCACAAATTATTAGTGACTCACAGCTAAAAACAGCTCTGGAAGAAAAAAAATATTCAAAAAAAACACTTCTGGAAATAATATGTGGACTTGGCTTTGCGACAAAAGAAGAACTTTATGCACAATTAATACCTGCATTGGAATTATATTATGGAGTTAGCTTTTTTGACATAAGCAATTCACCTATAGACGTTGAATTACTTAATATAATCCCTTACGACCTGATGGTTGAACAGAAATTCTTACCTATTAAAAAAAGTGGTAATGTTATTACTTTTGCTATGGTAGAACCAGATAATATTGCGTCAGAAAGGGAAATAAAAGATAGACTGAGAGAATTTAAAGACATATCTCTAAAAAAGGAAGTGATTTTAGAAGATGATTTTAATAAATTTATAGAAAATAATTTCAATAAACAGGAAGAAAAAACAGAAATAATAGAACAAAATGCTGATGACATAATATCTTCGCTTGGTATAGACGTAATAGAAGCAGAAATAGATAAAACTGACCTGTCTGATCTTACAAATTCAGCTCAGGAAGCTCCAATTATCCAACTTGCAAACAGTATTCTCGGAATTGCGATTTCAAGGGGCGTAAGTGATATTCATGTTGAACCAAGGGAAAAAGAACTTATCGTCAGATACAGGCAGGATGGGGTCCTGAGTATTTATAAAACCTTCCCAAAAAAAATACAAAATGCGCTCATATCCAGATATAAAATAATGTCAGAATTGGATATTGCTGAAAGGCGATTGCCACAAGACGGCAGAGTACGCGTAAAAATGGCAAATAAAATGATTGATTTTCGTGTATCAACTCTACCGGGGAAATTTGGCGAAAAAGTTGTAATGAGAATTCTTGACAAATCAAATATTTCATTAGGTCTTGACCAATTAATTACTGATAAAAATACTCTAAAAATAGTTCGAGAAATGATAAGCAGGCCTTATGGCATAATTTTCGTTACAGGTCCTACAGGAAGCGGTAAAACAACAACACTTTACAGTGCTCTTAGTGAAAGAAATAAACCTGAAGTCAATATATCAACAGCTGAAGATCCTATAGAATATGACCTTGAAGGTATAAATCAATCAGAGGTAAATAAATCTATCGGAATGGATTTTGCCAGGATATTAAGGGCATTTTTGAGACAAGATCCTGATATTATGCTTGTAGGTGAAACAAGGGATAAGGAAACTGCAAAGACAGCAATAGAAGCAGCTCTAACAGGTCATCTTGTTTTGACAACCCTGCACACAAACGACGCCCCGAGTTCAATCATGAGACTTCATGAGATGGAAATAGAACCATTTTTAATATCAAGCGCAACAATAGGTATAATTGCTCAAAGATTATTAAGACGCACTTGCCAGAATTGCAAACAAGAATACATTCCAGATGATCATATCCTGAAATTTCTTGAAATAAAGGACGAAAATGCAAAATTTTATAAAGGG
>JAQVCB010000076.1 GCA_028689995.1 Candidatus Gastranaerophilales bacterium | reverse complement strand
GTTGAAAGTTACTACCGTTTAACTACAACTACTGAAGAAGACCCTGAATTTGATGCAAAAAAGGCAAAAAAGAAACTTCGCAGGTACGTAGAATCACACGACCATGCAATCAGACAAAAAGCCGAAATAATGATTGATCATTTTCATGAACAAGTTATCGGTCGCAACTTGATTGGCGGCCAAGCCAGAGCAATGGTAGTAACAAGCGGCATTCAAAGAGCTATACAATATTATCATGCATTCTTAGATTACCTAAAAGAACGTAAAAGTCCATATAAACCTATTGTTGCTTTTTCAGGGGAACAAGAATATGGTGGCAAAAAAATAACAGAAGCAACATTGAATGATTTTCCAAGTAATAAGATACCGGAAAACTTTAAACAAGACCCATACAGGTTTTTAATTGTTGCTGATAAATTTCAAACTGGTTTTGATGAACCTTTATTGCATACAATGTACGTTGATAAAGGACTTTCAGATATTAAAGCTGTTCAAACTTTATCCAGATTAAATAGAGCACATCCCAAGAAGCACGATACCTTTGTATTGGACTTTATGAATGACGCAGAAACAATAATGAAATCTTTTGCGCCATATTATAGGACTACAATTTTGAGTGAAGAAACCGATCCTAACAAGCTTCACGACTTAAAATCAGACTTGGACGCTTATCAGGTTTATTGTGATGCTGATATTAACAGGCTTGTTGAGCTTTACTTATCTGGTGCTGATAGAGACAGGCTTGATCCTATTTTAGATGGTTCTGTGGCTGTATACAAAGAAGACCTTGATGAAAACGGACAAGTCGATTTTAAAAGCAAAGCAAAAGCCTTTGTTAGAGCCTATGGCTTTTTGGCTTCGATATTACCTTATACAAATGCTGAATGGGAAAAACTGGCGACATTCCTGAATTTCTTGATACCTAAGCTCCCTGCCCCAATAGAAGAAGACTTGAGCAAAGGTATATTAAATGCAATAGATATGGAAAGTTACAGAGCTGAGGTTAAAGCATCATTAAGTATTACGCTTCCTGATATGGATACAGAAATTGCTCCTGTTCCAACTTCTGCCAGTGGTGGGAAAGCTGAAGCTGAGTTAGACAAACTTAGCAATATTGTTAGAAGTTTTAATGAAATATTCGGAAATATTGACTGGAAAGATGCCGATCAGATTCGTAAAGTTATTTCGGAAGATATTCCAGTAAGAGTTGCTGCAGATAAAGCATATCAAAACGCTAAAAAGACTTCCGACAAACAAAACGCCCGTATTGAACACGATAAAGCCTTATCAAAAGTTTTAAATGAATTATTGTTTGATCATACAGAGCTTTTTAAACAGTTTAGCGACAATCCGTCATTCAAAAAGTGGCTCTCTGAAACGATTTTTGATGTTACTTATAACACAGATTTGGATAAGAGTGCTTAAGTAACAAGGATCAGATAGTAATGGGTCTGTATATGCATTATCATTTGGAGAATAAAAAATGAACTATAATAGCTGCAACTTATGTGAGGTTATAGAACAAATTAATCAACAAAAAATATTATTGCCGGCAATACAGCGAAAGTTTGTATGGCATTATAGTCAAATAGAATGCTTATTTGATTCAATTATGCGAGGATATCCTATTGGTACATTTCTATTTTGGAAAATTAAAGGTACAAATGAGATAAACAAATACACTTTTTATAAATTTATACAGGAATATCACGAAAGAGATTCTATAAACGAAGTAGCAAGCAACCCTATTCAAAAAGATGAAATTATCGGCATTTTAGATGGACAACAAAGATTAACATCAATTTATATTGCGCTACAGGGCAGTTATGCCTATAAAAAGCCTTATTGTAAATCCAATAATGATAATTCATACCCCAAAAGAAATCTATATTTAAATTTATTTAATTCCAATTCAGTAAATGAAGATGGGATGCAATATGAATTTAAATTTTTAGAAGATTCTTTCTACAATGAAAATGAATTTTGGTATAACGTAAAAAATATTTTTACTGATTGGATAGATATTGAAGATATTGAAAATATTTATCCTCAATTACTCAATAGTATTGAAGGAGCTAATGTAAAGGAAAAGTTTATAAAAGACGGTATCGAAATCAGAAAAACATTAAGACGATTATATACTATCGTAAAAGATGAAAAACTTATCAATTATTGTGAAATAAGTAAAAATGATCTAGATTCAATCCTTGATATGTTTATAAGAGTTAATGATGGAGGCACACCATTATCTAAGACAGACTTATTGCTTTCAACAATGATTGCGAATTGGGTAGAAGCCCGTGATGAGGTAGAAGAATTAATCATTTCTTTAAATAAAAAGGGAGAAGGCTTTAAGTTTACGAATGATGTAATTATGAAAAGTGCTCTATGTTTAATAGAAAAACCTGTTCAATTTAAGGTTAAAAATTTTAACAAAGATATTGTTAATCAAATTAAAACCAATTGGGAGAATATAAAATCAGCATTAGTGAAGGCTGCTGATTTATTAGCAGAACTTGGGTTTTGTTCAGAAAATATTACATCTTATAATGCAATAATACCAATCGCATATTATATTTATAACAATGGTTTGATTGATTTCACTACAAAAAATGATATTAAAAAATATTTTGTAATAGCATTAATAAAACAAATATTTGGTCGAGCATCTGATACAGTTATAAGCGACTTTAGAGAGATCATAAAAAATGAAAAAACTTTTACTAATTTAATGATTTCAAAAAAATTAAAACAAAACGAAAAATTTGATATAGATCATGATTTCATAAATGAAATACTAAGCTTTAAAAAAGGTATGTATACATTCCTGATTTTGACATTATTGTATCCAAACCTAAAATATTCGCAAAATTCGTTCCATCAAGACCATCTGCATCCGGATAGCTTTTTTACTTCTGCAAAATTAAAATCTGCAAATATAGATGAATCCTTGTGGAAAGACTGGCAACAAAAGAAAGATACTCTACCAAATTTGCAAATTTTAGAGAGAAAAGAGAATGAACAAAAACTAATAACACCATTAGAAAAATGGGTAAACGAAAACTACAAAGATGCTATTAGTATTAATAATTTTAAAACCATTAGCTTTATAGAAAAAGATTGTAGTTTGGATTTTAAAGATTTTGATATTTTTTATCAAAAAAGAAGTGAAAAACTTTCAAAAAAGCTCAAAGAGCTATTTAACATAGAATAAGTTCTCCTTTCATTTTATTTTTGTAACAAAGTGTTGCAATTTATTTCAGAATTCTCCCGCAATTTTGGTGAAACGATTAATTTAGCAGAAACTAAGCAGCGTGTTTGTACAATATCTTTTTACTAAGCAATTCAAAACCCACACGTCCATACATAGTTTTTCATTAACTGAATATTTTAGACTGAATTTTGAAATAGTATAAAGTGAAAAATTATTGTAAAATCTACTTAAAATAAAATCTGTCCTGATAATAATAGTTAAAAGAAATAAATTTATGACTCAAGAATGGCCTAATATAGATATATTTGAGAATTTTAAAAACACTGATGAAGTTATCCAGTCAATGGTTGAAATCGTAATGGATAATCCAGATACCTTTATTGAGCATTATAAGATGTTTATTTACAGTGCTCTCAAAAATTTAGAATATTATATTAATAATCCGCTTGATGATTTTGTCAATTGGGAAAATCCTATTATAGATCTGCATTATGATGTAAGTATAAAAGATAATATGGAGCCAATTTTTTTAGAAATTGACGAAAATGATATTAAAAATACGAATGTTTTTAATAAAAAACTAACCAATTCTTTTTCAAATTTTATGAATATTTTCCTGCTAGAATCACTTTGTGGAGGAACAAAAATACTATTAGAAAATGATAATTATAGCTATTTAACAAAGTCTCAGGATATTAATAGCAAAATCGCCAATATAACTAATAAAGATGAAAAAGTAAGTAAAATTATTGAGTTAACCCATTATAAATCAGATATTTTATTCAAAATAGATGATTTTATGGAAAAAACTTTAATTCAGAAAATTACTGGTAAATTTATGATTGAATTTACACCGTTAATAATAGATTCAGCTGAGCATACAGGTTATTATTCAATAATTGTAAGTCTTTTATTTGACCAAGATTTGCAGAAACTTAGTTTCGAAGATAAAAATAGTCTATTAGAGGAATTATTAGAATCAATAAAAGAAGATTTTTCAGTATTAGATAATGAATATATTAAAATACCAGAAGGTTTTATTGGGATGGGTTTTAAAGGCAAACTTTTTATAGAAAAATCTTTAAATCCTAATTTTATTGGAAATGATACTTTGCAAATATGTTCAAACAATCTGTATATAGAAAATCAAAAGCCTCAAAGAAAATTAATCATTAATGATTCTTTAACTATTTTAAACGATGAAGAAAAAAGACTTATTGATTTATATGCTAAAGACGGTATTGAGAATTACAGTAAAATTGCTGATTTAATGCATTGCAGTCTACAAACTGTTAAAAACATTGCTCAAAGAATTCGTCTCAAATTAGGTGCAAACACTATGGCTCAAGCAACTTATTTATATTATAAACAAGATTTTAATTAATACCCTGAACTAAAGTTTAAACTTTAGTAACTGAAATTTTATAAAAACTCCTGTTAAATAATATCTGTAGAGATTACACAGGAGTGGATTAGCATGATGGTAAACAATTTAGTCGTAGAACAGGTTGACGTAGCATCTTTAAAGCACTATGAAAAGAATCCCAAAATCCATAAAAGTAAACAAATAGCACAAATTGCTAATTCTATTAAGGAGTTTAAGTTTAATAACCCTATTCTGATAGATGAGAAAAATGAAATTATAGCAGGACATGGGCGTTTGTTTGCAGCACAGCAACTTGAAATAAAAAGAGTTCCAGTTATAAGACTTTTACATTTATCTGATGCTCAGAAAAGGGCATATAGAATTGCTGATAACAAATTAACAGAAAATGGTGAATGGGACATTGATCTTTTAAAACTTGAATTTGCCGAGCTTGAAAAACTTGATTTGGATTTTACTCTTGATATAACAGGTTTTGATATAGCTGATATAGATGTAATCCTGGATAGCAGTCTTACGGATAAAGAAATTAAAATTGATGAAATGGCAAATGCTGTTCCATTTATTACTGAAGATGAAATTGTATCTAACCAGGGAGATATCTGGCAGCTTGGAAAACACAGAATTATCTGCGGCAATTCTTTAAATCAAAACACATACAAACTCCTTTTTGAAGATAAAAAAGCAAATATGGTCTTTACCGACCCTCCATATAATGTCAAAGTTGACGGACATGTCTGCGGATTAGGTAAAATAAAGCACAAAGAATTCTCTATGGCATCAGGAGAGATGTCTGAAGATGAATTTCAGGATTTTTTAATTGATTCTTTTTCTTTATTGAAAGAATTTTCAACTGATGGTTCACTTCATTTTATCTGTATGGACTGGCGGCATATCAAAGAGATTATAAACGCAGGAAGTCGTGTTTATGACGATTTTAAAAACCTCTGTGTCTGGAATAAAGATAACGGAGGAATGGGATCATTATACAGATCAAAACATGAACTTGTTTTCATTTTTAAAAATGGTAATCGATCTCATAAAAATAATGTTGAACTAGGTTCACATGGAAGATACAGGACAAATGTCTGGGATTATCCCGGCGTTAATTCCTTTGGCGGTGATAAAGATAAATTGAAATTTCACCCGACAGTAAAACCTGTTGAAATGGTGAAAGATGCCATTTTAGATGTAACAAATAGAAATCAAATTGTATTAGATGCCTTTTTAGGATCAGGCACAACTTTAGTAGCCGCAGAAAAAGCTGGTCGAATCTGCTATGGAATTGAAATGGAGCCTTTATACATTGATACCACAATCCGCAGATGGCAGGAAATAACAGGCAAGTCAGCTATTCATTTACAAACAGACAAAAGTTATAGAGAATTATTTGAGTTAAAAGGGAATAAAAATGGTTAATGAATATGAGATCGGCTATGGCAAACCTCCTCAAGAACACAGCTTCAAACCCGGCTTTTCCGGTAATAAAAAAGGCAGACCCAAAGGCAGCAAAAATACATATAATTTATTAAACGAGATTTTAAATCAAAAAATTATTGTTAAAGAAAATGATGAAAATATTAAAATTTCAAAGAAGATTGCAATGTTAACTCAGCTTGTTAATAAAGGAGTCAAGGGAGATATTAAAGCTATAACAACTTTGCTGCCTCATATGCTAATGTCTGACCTTAAAGAAGAAGATAGAGAAAAAGTTCTAGCCTCATTAAATCAGGATGATAGAGCCATAATACAGATGTATTTATCAAATTTTGATGGAGTAAAGGAAGCAAATGACAGTGAATCCAATTGAAAAAACACTTTTATATTCACTTCTAAGAGCTGATTTTAAATCATTTGTTATAAAGGTTTTTAATGAAGTATCAGCTAATTCAACATATCTTGATAACTGGCATATTGATGTAATATGTCACGAATTGATGGACACGTTTGAAGGCAGGCAAAACCGTTTAATAATAAATATTCCGCCTCGATACATGAAATCAATAATCTGCTCGGTAGCTTTTCCCGCATTTATTTTAGGTCATAATCCTAAAGCTACAATTATTGCAGTTAGCTATTCCGAGGAACTTGCATCAAAACTTGCTCTTGATTGCAAAAAGGTTATTGAAAGCAGTTGGTATCAGGATGTTTTCCCGGGCACAAAGTTATCAAAAAACAAAAAATCCACTAACGACTTTGAAATGACAAAAGGTGGCGGTAGATATGCAACTTCTGTTAACGGTACGCTGACAGGTAGAGGTGCAGACTATATTATCATTGATGATCCAATAAAACCAATGGATGCATTCTCTGATTTAATGAGAGAAAAAACTAATGACTGGTATGGAAGTACCTTATATTCAAGACTTAACAACAAAAACGAAGGTAAAATCATTGTTATTATGCAAAGGCTTCATCATGAAGACTTTACCGGTTATTTGCTTGAAACCGATTCATCTTTCAAACATATTAAGATGCCTGCTATATCTGAAGAAGACGAAATTTGGACAGTAAAAAATAGAATTACAAAAGATGAAAAAGCCTTTAAAAGGGCAAAAAACGAACCTCTTCATCATAAAAGGGAAGATATAACAAGATTATATCAATCAAAAGAATATATGGGGGAATTCAACTTTGCGGGTCAATATCAACAAAATCCTATGCCCAGAGAAGGCGGTATTATTAAAAAGAAATGGTTTAAATTCTACAATGAAGAGCAATTATGGAAAAGCATTAAAAAAAATGAAATAAAGGTAAATTGTATTATTCAATCCTGGGATACTGCCAGTAAAATTGCAGAACATAATGATTATTCCGTTTGTATCACTGTATTGCGAGATTGTAGCGGCAATAGTTACATATTGGAATGCTACAGAGAAAAATTAGAATTTCCTGCTCTAATCAGAAAAATTGCTCAAAAACACGATTTGGCCAAGGAAAAATACAAAAACAGAATAATTGTTTTAATTGAAGAACAAGCTTCAGGAACAAGTCTGATTCAGGAATTAAAGCATAAAAACCGTATTTATCCTATTGGAATAAAGCCTGAATATGATAAAGAATCAAGATTGATTTCAGTATCTCACTTAATAGAAAATGGCACCTGTCTTTTTCCTGATAACTACCCTCACTGGTGGCTTGATTTTGAAAAAGAATTGCTTACCTTTCCAAGGAGCAAACACGATGATCAATGCGATGCTCTTAGCCAGGCTTTAAGTCACAAATTAAGAACTCCACTAGAAAATCCTGCGGACTGGATTTTTGGAGTCTAATATGATAGCTATTATTCAGGATCTCTATAGACTGTTTAAACGTGTATTCTTTTAGATACAAAGCAGAATCAATATCTAAAAACACTTGATTAAAGAGAGAAAGAGAGTGATTAATGCTGTTGTAATAAATACAGAAAGGACAACAGCTATGATAGAAGAACTTAAACGATTATCAAGAGAAGAACTGATTAAAAAATGGAAAAAGCTTTTTAAAACAAACTCTCCGCAACATGCTAAAAAAGATCTTCTGATAAAGCATATAGCTTGGGAACTGCAAGCAAGGGAGCAAGGTGGTTATTCAGCTCAAACTAAAAAGAAGCTTGATCGACTTTCTGAAACAATATCTAAGGGTAAAGCTGCAAATGACGAGAATATTAAAATCCTAAAAGAATATTCTGCTCTTGAAATTAAAGCCGGAACCAAGCTTATAAGAGAATATAAAGGAGAGAAGCATGAAGTTATAACTCTTGATAAAGGATTTAAGTACAAAGATAAAACTTACAAAAGCTTATCAGCTATAGCCAACGAAATAACCGGAACCAGATGGAATGGTAAAGTTTTTTTCGGAATTAAAAAATGAACATAACAGACAAAAAAGTAATAAAATGTGCAGTCTATACAAGGAAATCCACAGAAGAAGGATTGGAACAGGATTTCAACTCACTTCACGCTCAAAGAGAGGCCTGTGAATTATATATCAAATCTCAACAGCATGAAGGCTGGGTTCTTGTTGAAAAACAATATAATGATGGTGGATTTTCAGGAGGTACTTTAGAAAGGCCTGCTATTAAACAACTCTTTCAAGATATTCAAGCTGGCGAAGTAAATATTGTTGTTATTTACAAAGTTGATAGACTCACTCGTTCTTTAATGGATTTTGCGAAGATGGTGGAGTTATTTGACAAGCATTTAGCATCATTTGTATCAATAACCCAGCATTTTAATACAACCACCAGTATGGGCCGGCTAACGCTTAATATGCTCTTATCCTTCGCTCAGTTTGAAAGAGAAGTTACAGGTGAAAGAATCAGAGACAAAGTAGCCGCATCAAAGAAAAAAGGTATATGGATGAGCGGAAAAGCTCCTATTGGTTATCAATTAAAAGACAGAAAACTATTAATTGATAATAATCAAGTTCAAAAAGTAAGAATGATTTTTGATAAATATTTAGAATTAAAAAGTGTACCGAATTTAATCAGCTACCTGAAAGAAAATAATATTAAAACTAAAAATGAAAACTGTTTTACAAAGGGAGCTCTGTACCATATTCTCCAAAACAAAACTTATCTTGGATTAATTACGCACAAAGACAAGGCTTATAATGGGGAACATCAATCAATTATAAAAAATGATATTTTTGAAAAAGCACAAAGGCTTTTATCGCAAAACAGAATTTCAGAAAAATGTTCAACAGGTTCTAGTAATTCATCTTTGCTAGCAGGTAAGATTTTTGATGATCGTGGCAATAGTATGAGCCCAAGTCACAGCAACACAAGAAATCGAAAGTATAGATACTATGTTAGTCAGGCAATAACTCAATTTAGAAGGCATGAAGCTGGTTCAATTTCAAAAATTCCAGCAGGTGAAATAGAAGAAGCTGTTATTGAAGAAATTAAAGCATTTTTATTTAATACAAAGAATATTCAGACATACATTGAACATTATGATATTCATAAGCAAAAAGAATTATTACTATCAATAAAAAGCTTACAAAAAGATATTAAAAGCAAATTTGATAGCATTTTTATCAGAACAATATTAAATAAGATAATCTTGTATAAAGAAAAAATAATTATTACTCTTTGCAGAACACAGTTATTAAAAGCTTTAGAGGCTATAACCTACAATGTAACACTTCCAGAAGAACTGAAAAAGGAAACATCTGAACCAATATTTATTACAAAAGAAATTCAAATAACGCAAATTACTAGAAACGGCAGTATATTAATAATATCCGATTCTAAAAGACTGGAGTCAAGTATCAACAATCAATTAGTTAAAGCTATTGCAAAAAGTTATTACTGGAATAAACTTTTCCTGTCTGGTGAGGTTAAAAGTAGTATAGATATACAAAAAATGGAGAATCTCAGTGATAACAAGAATATTAAAGGAGTTCTCAGATTAAGATTTTTGGCTCCTGATATTGTAGAAACAATTTTAAATGGTACTCAACCGCTGGATATGAATGTTCAGAAACTGCTTGCTATTAATACGCTTGATTGGAATGAGCAGAGAAAAATATTAAATATCTAAATTCTCTTTTTTTAAGTCGTTGATAAATTCAACGACTTCTTTTATTGCGAAAATACAACGGGGGTCACCAAAATTGTGAACAGAGAATTTGGCAAAAAATTTTGATAAATTCTGCTAAAATTTCATTTTTTAAAATTCTCTTTTATTTTATATCCAGTAAAAATCCCCCCAAATGCGGGATTTTTGGCATCAAAAAAGGGGCTTCTCTCCCCTGATTGAAAAAAGATCTGGGCAATACTGGACTCGAACCAGTGACCCCTTGAATGTCATTCAAGTGCGCTACCAACTGCGCCAATTGCCCATGTATTTTTGTACCATCCTAAAAAAGGAAATAAAAAAGGTGATATCCGAGTTTGAACTGAGGATAAGAGTTTATGGACTCATACCTTACTACTATAACTGTGTTTCAAGTATTTCACCTTCCTGTTTTCTAAATTTATTGTAGCAAAAACGTGGCATAAATCAAGGTCATGAATTTTTTGTATAATATATAAGATAAAAATTTCTTTAAAAGGCAAATTTTATTTTTATATGTTTTATAATAATCAGAGAGAAATTAACAAGAGAGATCTTAAAAAATGATTAGTTTAAATACTGTCAGATTAAATCAAAATCAGCATAATTCCAGTACTGGTTATAAATTTAATGATACTCAAATGCTAAACAAAAAAACTGCATTGAGAGATTCTTTTGAATCATCTCAGAAGCAAGTTAGATTTAAAGGGCTTTTTGGTAAAATATTTAAATCTCTTGATGACAAATTTGCTAAACCTTCTACGCTTGAAGAGCTACAACAGCTTGCAAAAGAAGCTCATTATTACGAGAGACCTCTTGGAAATGCTCTTTATAGAGGAGACTTTAAGGGTATTGTCAGTAAGGCTAAAATTATTGAAATTTTAGAGGTTGAAAGGGATAAAGCTGATATGGGAGGAACAAGAGATAGATTTCAACGTTATATTGATATGATTAAAAAAGAATATCAGTCTTAAATCTTTTTGTTAAAATAATCTGATAGTTTATAACCCAGATATGCTCCAATACCAGTAGTTATAAATCCTAAAGGTGGATAATAAGCTCCGATTGTTCCCAATATTGCTCCACCTGTAATTATAGAAGTTATGCTGATTGTTGATTTTATAATCTGTTTTTTGTGTTTTTTTGCTTTAATAATATTTGGAATTTCTAACAAAGACAAAGTACAAACTCCTAATATTGGAGTACGCAAGAATGATCTTCCCAATATCTCTACAAATTTATTCCCAATGACTTTAATTTTGTATGTAGGTTCATTTGATTTAGTAAAAGAACCTGTTAAAATTTCGTGATAGTTAGTCATACCAAATTTTTTAAGAATATATTGACAAAATTTAAAATCAAAAAGTGTAATATCTAATTTTATCAGTGGATTAAACACTTTTATTCGATCGATTTCACTTCCTTGAGTAAAGAAAAGCCTTTCTTGATGATCTTCATATCTAAATTTTTTATCTTTAATTATTTTTAAAATGTCATTTTTGAACCTTTTTAAGTCTTTAACATCTTTTCTAAAACTATTTATAAGCAATAAGTAAATACCAACAGCTTTACAATAATTCTTTTCCTTAACAGAATCTTGTATTTCTTCAACTTTATCTAAAGGGGGTATCATGCTAAGAGGTGTTGCATCAATTTCTTGCTGTTTTCTGAACCGAGTATAAGTATCTTTATCCTGTAATGATTCAGCATCAAGAGAAAGACGCGGAGTTTGTCTTCTGTCCACTCCTGAACGTCTTTCCACAGCAACAGGATTATTCTGTCGCCTTCGGTCATTTGTCTGGAATTGTGAATATAGTTTTGACGCTTCCAACTTTTACCCTTTCGGTTTTGAAGTGGTATAAATTATCAAAAATAAATTCTTAACTATATAAAACATGTAAAAGAAAAAAATTGTTACCTGAAATTAAAAAAATCTTACTGAAGCAAAATTGTAGCAATTTTGAAAACCAGTAAGATTAAATATATTCTAAAACTATTAATTTAATAAAAAAAGGCGACACCCAGATTTGAACTGGGGATAAGAGTTTTGCAGACTCCTGCCTTACCACTTGGCCATGTCGCCATATCTCTTATTTAGATGTTCATGTTATGACAGCCCCAATGCATTGTCAATACAGGAACTATTTGCAATAAGGTAAAAGGAAATTAGCTATAATAATCTCTCTGTCATTACGAGTGAGTGCTACGCACGAACTTACAGTAAAAATTAATTATAAATTTTTCGAACGTAGTATAAACGAGAGCGTGCCAATCTAACCAGCTTAGCAGATCGTTACAAACCATAAATATTAGATTTGGGTTTATTACAATCCTTGAATATTGGTAAGATCCTCACGTCGCTCTGCTCCTCAAGATATTTCTAGTAATTTCATAAAAAAATTAATCATTTAGTAATTTAAAAACAATCTTAACAAGTTGCCTTGCAAGGCATTTGCGGGCATGGCGTTTTGTCTTTCCTTCTTTAAGTTTCTTTT
>JAQVCB010000009.1 GCA_028689995.1 Candidatus Gastranaerophilales bacterium | reverse complement strand
GGCTGGAAGGGCATAAGTTTTATCAAAATCTCATGCGAAGCGGGAGCGTTTCAAAGGGAAACGATGAGTTTTCCTTTGAATAAACTCATTCTCCGCCCGAAAACGATTTTCAAGGAGGAGTAATATGCTTTTTATTATTTCCTTAATTTGATCACTCACAAGAACTGCTGCCTGACGGGCTAAAATTAGTTAGATTTATCAATTATTTAATTTTATTTATATAATATGATTTTATTTTTAATTAATTATTAAGCAGAAGCTGCAATACCTTGAGGGCAAGATTTTTAATAATACTTTAAATGCAAATTGGTATAAATTTGGAACAAAGCCGGGCTTGACAACGTCAAGCCTTATTGGTTAAATTGTTCATGCTTAACGAAGTGAACATTGAAAAAAGAACATCAAAATTTTTAAATTACGGGATGTAGCGCAGCTTGGTAGCGCACCTCGCTTGGGACGAGGGGGTCGCACGTTCAAATCGTGTCATCCCGATTCTTTTTTAATTAACCTGCGGGTGTAACTCAGTTGGTAGAGTGTCTGCCTTCCAAGCAGATTGTCGAGAGTTCGAGTCTCTTCGCCCGCTTTTCTTATTTTAAAATATAATATGTTATAAAGACAAATAATTATGTGGCGAGTGTCGCCCAGTGGTTAAGGCTCCGGTTTGTGGTACCGGCATTCGTGGGTTCGATTCCCATCACTCGCCCCATTTTTTACTTTAGTCATCAGAATAATCACCCAAAACATCGAATGTGGGTGTTTTTTTGAGGTTCGAAAATTATTATTTTTTAATTACGATCATAATTTTGGGGACAATGTACTAATTTATGTATGCTTCGACTTTCTCAAAAACAAGAAATAAGCGGTTTTTTATAAATAGATAATAACTTTCCAATATCTTTTAAATGCAGTAAAAAATTAAATTTAAAAGATATTCTATACATGCTATATTGCTAATAAGGATCAACAGTGCCCTATCTATACAATTTACAGATAAAAATTTTCAAAAAAGAAATCTTAGTTTGAATAATTAAAAATAAATATATTTATTATAAAAATATATTTGTTATAAAATAAAGAACAATATGGTAAGAATGGAGTTTTAAATAATATCGGAGTGGTTTAAGCACTACATTTATCATGATTTATGTTATAAATAGCTGATCTAACGCCATAAGAGTTGAATATATGAATTACAAAAAAATTTCAAAATCTGTAACCGTTTTATTTATAGCAGATTTTATAATATTTCTAGCTGTTTTTTTATGTGTTTCATTGATTTTAAACCATAAATTTAATATAGGCTTCTATACTGTTGCGATCTTTACATCATTATCATGGTTATATATTTTATCTTTAAAGGGTTTTTACAAAATAAGAACTTACAAATTTCTATGGAGTGATTCATACCATATTCTTGAAGCTATTTTGCTTGGAATTATAATTCCAGTTATTTTGTTGTTATATATCTGCAAATCCTATACTATGCACGTTATACTAGCTGCCTTTATTGTGTATCCGCTTTTATTGATCTGGAGAGTAGTTTTTATTAATTATATTAGGTACTTTAAAAAATCTAAAAATGTTTTAATTGTCGGAGCAGGAAGACAAGGCATAGTAATGGTTCATGAACTGCAAAAGCACCCGAAATTAAAATATAATATAGTGGGTTTTCTGGATGATAATCCTGAAAAATTATCAGATGAAATGCTTGGAATAAAAGTATTGGGAACTATAAGCGAAATCAAGAGCATAATTAAAGATAATGATATAAAGATAATAATTATAGCAATAAATAGTCCTATTAAAACAGAATCACTTTTACGCATTTCAGAATGCGCCAACAAGGATATTACTTTCTTTAAAATGTCTGAAATTTATGAAAATTTGGCACTTAAAATCCCTGTCAAAAGCATTACTCCTGACTGGTTTATTTATGATTTAACCAGAGTACATCGTCCTATATACAGATTTTGCAAAAGAATCTTTGACATAGTTGGAGCTAGTATAATAACACTGGTTACTTCCCCAGTCTTGATTACTCTTGCTGCATCAGTAAAACTGGCTGATGGAGGTAAAATTTTCTATACACAAACCAGAGTTGGTAAAAATGGTAAAATTTTTAATATGATAAAATTCAGAACAATGATAGAAAAAGCAGAAGCAAACGGTGCTGTCTGGGCTGTTGATAACAATAAAGATCCGAGAGTAACCGGTATTGGCAAAATCGCCAGAAAACTAAGATTTGACGAGCTGCCTCAAATGATAAATATAATAAAAGGAGAAATGAGTCTTGTCGGACCTCGCCCTGAAAGACCCGAATTTACAGAAATGCTCGGAAAAGAAATTCCATTTTATGGAAGAAGACATTGGGTGACTCCCGGCTGGACTGGATGGGCGCAAATAATGTACAGATATGGAGCATCTGTTGACGACACAGTTGAAAAGTTAAGATATGATCTTTATTATATAAAACATAGAAATCTGTTCTGGGATTTTAGTATTCTTTTAAAGGCAATTGGTCTGGCTTTAAGCGGAAGGCATGGGTAGGAAATAAGGAATCACTATCAAGGTAAACCTTGAGGTATTAAACCTGAATAAAGAATAAAATTTTGCGTTGAAATTTATTTGCATACCAATTTGAATACTGTTAAAATGTTGCCATGGATAAACTTAAAGAAAAATTAAATAATTTAATTGAAGTAAGAAAAAGTTATTGGACTGCATTTATTGCTCTAACTGCCGGTATTGCAACGTTACTGTTATCTGTTGACAGTATTGTTAAGATAATACTTATTACAGTTGGATTTATCTTTTGGGTATTCATATTTTTTGCTATTGGCAAATGTAATATTGAAATCAATAAATATTTAAATCAACTATAGGAGCTGTAAAAATGAACGGTTACGAAATTTTTAGCATTATAATTGCTGTTTTAATGGGAATTGGTTTGATATATTTTGCCATACAAAACTTTAATTCATTAAATGAACAACATAAATAAATTATGTCTTTTCAATTTTATTATTCTGGTAATCTTTGAATTTTATCCATTCAAGTGTAAATGGACACCATTTATGAGAATTAATGTCACCAATTTCGAGAAATTCCAGTCACGATTCGTCGTAAAAATGCAGACTTGGCATAAAAATTCTCAAACTAGCTGATACTATTCTCTTTTTGGATGATAGTAAACTCGGGTTAACTTATATGTCTATATTTTAAGTTTTTTATAGTTTATCTGCAAAGCAGGCAAATAATTTCGGCGACCTCGCAAATTACTGCGTAATTTCCTCAGTCGCATTTTTCATACTTTGCCCCCGAAGAAAAAACTTGATTATTTTGTATTCTGCAATTTGAACTTGAATGCCTGTACCCAAGAGCTGTCATAATTTGATAAATCATGTGTCCTATCATTTGTTTAACTTGTATATTTGATCTTGTAGTTAAAGAAAATTCTTGCGCAAGTAAATCCCCAATAACTTCGACGGGGGGACGGCGTAATTTCACAGCAGTTTCATAGCGAATATAATTTGCGGGATGTATTAAAAAATCCCATATTTTTTGTCCGTCATTCTCATTAAAGGCGGTTGTAAATTGCTTTGGAACATAATTAATATTTAGTCTTTGGTATTCAATAGGCATAAAACCTCCTTGCTTATTTTACATCTGTATTATAATACAGATGTAAAATAATGTAAATGCCCATTATGTTTTAAAAATAAATTTATACAAAAAAGCTCATACCAAGTAATAAACGGGGAAGTCAAAATTTCAGCGGCTTTCGAAATTTATTCTAAAATTCCTAACCAAGGTCACATTTCTGTAAATTGATTTTCGGATTTTATGTAATTGATAATTTTAAGTTAAAATATTCTTTATAAAAAATAAAAATTAACCGAATAAATATAAGGAAAAGAAAAGTGCAATTGCCTCAAGAAATTGATGATTATATTTTTAACGAAATGCACGCTATATATCAACCTGACCCGGTAAGGGTTATGAGTAATCTAACTAATAGTGAAAAAGAACATCTTAATTATCTGGGGACATATTTCCCTAGAAGCTTTATTGAGGTACAAAAAGCTTTTCGCAAAATTTTTAATTTGGATAGGTTATATAGAATTTTTAACAGAAAAGATGAAATTAAGATTGTGGATATAGGTTCAGGCACAGGAGGTGCATTATTAGGACTTTTATGGGAAATATATGAATTATATGATGATAAAGTTATAAAAGTCTTATCCATAGATGGAAATGAGGAGGCTCTTAATTATCAGGCAAATATTATTAGTGAATTTTTTCCAGATATTGATATTGAGTTTTTGCATTTAGAATTCACAAAAAGAGAGATAAATACTAGGTTAAAAAGGCGAATACTGCGAAGAGAAGACAATTATGATATTATTCTATCCTCAAAATGTCTATGTGAACTTTATAATAGCACGGCTAACTATGGCAGCTATAAAGAATTCTTTAATTTGTCAGAATCAATACTATCGATAAATGGCATTGTTATGCTTGTTGATGTTACAAGCAAACCAGATACTTCTAGACTGCATATCCCGCAACTTATCAATCTTGAATTTAAAAATTATAGAAACTCGGGAGGTCAGTTAAAAACAATTTATCCATATAGTTGCTATCATTGGGAGGATAATAAATGTAAAGGAATAGAGACTGAATATTGCTTCATGCAAAATCTAGCAAATATAGAGCATTCAAGATGTGGATCTGAGATTTCTAAATATGTATATAGAATATTTGGTAATGAGCATTTTGCAGATAAAGTTATGTCTAATATAGAAATTAAGCGTCAATACAAAATTGCAGAGTATAATACAAATAGATGGCCCGATAAATATTGTTATTCTGGAGAAATACGAAGAAAATAAGTTGGATCCTGAAAATTAGACAGTCACATAATTGTCTTTAGCAAAATCAGTTTCAGCAGTGGAAAATTCCCTCGAAATTTCCTTGTAAGCCTACTAAAGTTGCTTTTTGGGGTTCTCAATAAAATTAAGATTTAATTGTTCTTGTTTGCAATCAATTTTTGTAATTATAGATTTCACTTTTCTCTCAGTAATTTTATCTTCTAGATTTGAAACTTCTCCATAAATTAAAGGTGACTTAGGGTTGTGATAAGAGCAATTTGTTTCAACTTGTTTTTCATTAAAGTTTGCATAGCAATATCTACAATTATGCTTACAGGTATTATATGCTCCAATATCTATACTTTCAACGCAACCACATTCTTTTCTTTGATTTTTATCTTTTACAACTTTAAAAGAATAATTGGTTAATTTCTCCATTAATTCAGCATCTATACAATTTGCATGAGTTATTTCATATTCTTCTAAATCTATATTCTCAGAGCAAGTATCTATTTTAAGGTTATATTGTTTTGCAATTTCACTAAGGCTTTTAGCTAAAAATTTTTGACTATCAATTGTAAAGTCCTCAATAAAATATTCTTTAAGATTTCTCTCTGTTTTTTTATAAAAATCAAGGAAACTAATAGTACATCTATTAGTATAATTGGAGAGTTGCTTTGCTATTTTTTCAAAATTGTCTGTATGATAATCGAGAGTATATTTTTTATTTAAAAGAATTGGATCATATCTCCAGATAACTTTTTCAGGCCCTATTTTATCAGATAGTTTTTTAAAAGTAGGGATAATACATTTTCCTTTTGATGAAACATTAGATTCAATATCTTTATCATAGGAGGTTAAAGTAAATTGAAAATAATAATTATAATCTTCTAATTGATGAAGCTTAGATATCATTTCTTCTGGATTCTTAGTCCAAAAAACAATAAAATCTACAACATCTGGGGTTAATCTTATTTTACTTACTTGATGAATACTCATTGGATTTCTAACATATAAAAATCCTTCATTCAAACGGTTAATAAACCATTCTGAGTAAAATGCTGGTATATCAGTTCTTCTGCTCGCACTTATTATCATTTTAACTTTCCCCAATATTTACAATAAGTTGAGCACTGGTACATTTATTATTTGGCCATAAATTGGGAGAAAACCTTTGCCCAAATATGGTATCAATACGTTCATATTTTTGTCCATATTGATCATATTGAAAATACTTTTGCTTAATATTTCGGATAGGAAGCTCATATGACTGTAATGAAGCAATTAATTCTACAAATTTATCTCTTCCTCTATCAGTTCTATTAACATCGTTTATTATAATCAAGGCTTCTTTTGTATCATTTTCAATTAATTTTTTTATTAAACAGTCATATATTTTATTAATATCTGCCAAATTTCCCTTGCTATTAAAGCTGGATATTATGTATTCAAAAACAAAAATATTAAAGTGTTCGTCAATTTTAGGTAAACTATCTAAAATTTCATTAGTATCAAATATTACTGAATTTAGACAAGGATCATTTTCTTTAAATTCCATAATTTTTTGATGAATGTGCTCCCAAGCAGTTTCTTTATCTATACCAAAATAATTTATTGGTTTATATAATTTATTTACTTTATTAAAATAGTCAATCGCAACCAAATCTGTTGCTGGGCCACAACCGATTGATAAAACATTATATTCTGAATATTCTTTTAATTTGTCTGATTCATTTAAAGCATACCAAATTTCAGAAGCATATCTATCTAGAGATCGATATACATATGAATTAGTTAATTTTTCACAGTTATATTGTTTTCTTTTTTTTGTAGTTTCCCAAGGATAGGTATAATAAGCTTCTTGTAAACATTTCCAACATTCATGATTAAATTTGCACTGTCCTAATGGATGAGTACAAGAAGATGAACCACAACCTTCTTGAGTATTATAAGCGTTGTAGCAATATTCCATCAAAAATTCGTATAACATATTATCCATATACAATTAATTTATCACATTCTAATTCTTATATACTAAACGACTTTACCCGACATGTTTGCCTTGCCAGATGACCTTGCCAATTATTTGAACATTATCGGTTTTAAAATCAACCTCATATGGCTGATAAACTGGATTGTCGCTCATAACTTTCAGTCTGTTATTTGGCAAGCATTGAATTCTTTTTACAATGAGTGTTTCATCAATTCTTAAAACGTAAACTCCGTCTTGAGGCATGGTTTTGGAATGATCCACTAAAAGTAGATCACCGTCATTTATAAAAGGAAGCATTGAGTCGCCGGATGCAGTAATGGCATAGATTGATTTAGAAATATATCCAAGGATTTTTCTTAATGTCGACTGATCAAAAGCAACCAAATATTCTAATGCTTCTGTTTCAACACAAGCTCCTGCTCCTGCTGCAGCTTTCACCTCGAATTTGGGAATATAAATGAGATTTTCTTTTTTTTCGGAAGGTATTTTCTTAATTCCTGTTTCTTTATCTTCTTCTAAGAACATTGGCCATTCATTCTTGAAAAGCCAGTTAGGATTGACATTGTATCTTTCTACAAGTTTTATCAAAAAATCATACCCGACTCCAAAGCGTTCTTTTTCATAATCTCTGAGAGTACGCTCTGTTGTGCTTAATTCCTTAGCCATATCAATCTGGCTAAGTTCTAATGCTTTTCTGACTTTTTTAATTTTGTACCCAATACCGTCCATATATCTTTTTCTTTCACATTTTAAATTATTTAAGTTTTACAGATTGACAATAAGAAATTAATTTCCTATAATCGGTTTATAGTTTCCTAAAGTAATTTTATTTAATTCTATCATAAATCGGGTTAATTTGCACATGAATTAGCTTTCTTTACGTCAAATTTTGACGTGCATTTCAGGATAATAATTTCCTTAAGTTCCTATTTAACGAATTAGTCTGGGGTAATTAACATAGTGAAAAACACCGAAAGAAATCTTAATATTTGGATATCAGAGGACAATGCCTGTGAACTTTTGGGCATAAAAGCTGAAACTCTCAGAAAAAACTGTGCTTCAGGAAAGTATGTTTTTAAAGTCTCTAAAAGGAAAAAGAATCATATCTATAAAGTCATGCTTTCATCTTTGCCTGTTGAATTTCAGAATCTGTATTCAAAATCAGATAATGATCTGGCTGAAGGATTGATGCTATATAACTCTGCAGATGAGAAATCAAGAAAGCTGGCTGATAAATATATCCATATTTTAAATACAAGTAAGAACCTCAGAGGTCAGGCTTTAATGGATTATATTGATGACTGGAATATCCAAAATCCTGATTTTAGAACCTCTTATTCAAGATTAATGGAAATCAGGAAAAAATATGAGCTTTATGGAATTGCAGGATTAATCAGTAATCCGCATGGGAATTCGGGTAAAACGAAGCTGCAAAGGGAGTGGATAGAATATTTTAAACAGCTTTATCTACTAGAAGGCGCACCGACTGCCGAAAGCTGTCACCGGATTGTAAAAGGATGTTTTGGTGCAAAAAATAATGACTTCCCATCAGCAAGAACTTTCCTGAGAAAACTGCAAAGAGAAGTTCCAAAGCAGTCTATCTATCTTGCCAGATACGGATATTCTAAATGGAATAAAAAGTATGCTAATTATATCGAACGTGATTATTCAAATGTGAGGTCTGGCCAGTGCTGGGTATCGGATCATGCTCAAATTGATGTTGCTGTAATAAATAAGGAAGGCAAAGTTTGCTTCCCTTGGGTTACAGCCTGGAGAGATCTTAAATCCAATAAATGGCTGGGCTGGCTATTGCACGAAGAAAGCGGAAACTCAGATCATATATTCCAAACATTTTATTATTCGGCATTAAAGTATGGTTTACCCGACGAAATTTATATCGATAACGGTAAGGATTATAGAGCAAAGGATTTTGCAGGAGGAAGGACCAAATTATCTGACCACCACTCAACCCCAATGCTCGGGCTTCTAGGTGTGGAAGCCCGCTTTTCCTTACCTTATAACGCTCAGACAAAACCAATTGAAAGAGATTTTAAGAAGGTAAAAGAATTACTGTCAAAGCATGTTGTCGGTTACAGAGGCGGAAATGTAGTTGAACGTCCTGAAAAACTTAAAAATGAGATAAGCGGAAATAAACTTCTTACTTTTACAGAATTCAAGTTAACTTTTGATGACTTTATTGAAAATATTATGAATAAATTGCCATCGAAAAGTAAAAAGCTTCGTGGCAAATCCCCTGATGAGCTGTTTGCTAAAGAATTTACCTTAATGAAAACCGTTCCAAAAGACTCGCTAATGCTTTTCTGCATGAGAAGCTCAAAAATTGTCACTATAGGAAGAAACGGAATTAGAGATTCGCAACTTGGAGTCAACTATTGGTCTGGCTGGATGAGTGGATTTAAGGGGGAAAAAGTCTATATAAGACGAGATATTGATGCTTATCAGGAGTGCTGGGTATTTACTGCAAATACAGACAAATTTATCGGCAAAGGCAATATTATGGAGCTTGTCCCAGCTCTTACTGAAACTGATATTGAGAAATCAATCCTTAAAAAAGCTACAAAACTCAAGAAAGCAGATTACAAAGCTGCAAAAACTGGAGCTAATGTTGATGAAGTTGAACTGAGCAAAAAGGTTGCTGACCTTAAGAGATCGATTGATCAGAGAAACTATGAGCTTAATCCAAAATTAATGAAACTATCAAATAACCAGATGGATAAAGCAGTAAGACAGGCAAGAGAACTTGAGCTTGCAGGCAGTTATGATCTCAAACCCTTTGTACCTAAAGAGCAGAAAAAACGAAAAATTTATCTTTTTGAAAGCGATAAACGAGCAGATTTGGAGAGAGGTATTTTATGCGAAGCGAATTAAAAAAGTTTATGGAGGAAAATTCAGTTAGCTCGCATGCAGTTGCAAGAGCTACAGGAATCTCTTATACAACCATAAGTCTATGGCTAAACGGCAAATACAAAGGCAAAGTGGATAAAATTAATGATGCGGTAAATAATTTCCTATTAAGGGAATATGAGCGCAAAGATATTTGTAGAACAGAATTTATTCAGACAAAGGTAGTTGATAATGTCTTTGATGTTGCAAAAATGTGCCACATTAACAGCGAAATCGGTGTTTGTATCGGCAGGGCTGGACTTGGAAAAACTGTTACCGTAAGAGAATATGCAAAACTTAATACAGATGTAATCCTTATTGAAGCAGATCTTGGATATACTCCAAAGATTTTATTTGGTGAACTTCATAAAAGATTGGGGTTTGAAGGCATTGGAAATATCTATTCAATGATGCTCGATATTGTCAAAAAGCTCAAAAACTCAAACCGTTTGATCATAGTTGATGAAGCTGAACATCTTCCATATAAAGCACTGGAGCTTTTAAGAAGAATTTATGACAAGGCTGGAGTGGGTATTATGCTTGTGGGGATGCCAAGACTTCTTGGGAATTTAAGAGGTAAAACAGGTCAATATGAACAGCTTTATTCAAGAATCGGTGTGCTAAAAGAGCTAAAGCCTCTTGATCTTACAGATATCAGGAAAATTATTTTAAGGACTTTGCCTGATGCTTTGGATCTTTCAGATAAATTTCTTGAAGAATCACTGGGAAATACAAGAGTCTTAAGTAAACTTATCGTTAAAGCGGATAAAGCCGCAAAGTTAAGCGATTCACCTATTGATGAGGAGATTATACAGGAAGTCTCAAAACATTTGCTGAGGTGGTATGACGAAAATTGAAAAAATATTCTACATATTTCTCATAAGCCTTACAGTATTCACTTTTGGAGTACAGGTTGGAATACATCATGGACGAGAGCTTGAGAAAGAGGAGATAGTTCAAAATTATGGTTACTAAAGCTCAAATAAAGAAAATCCATACTCTTAAAAATATTCTCGGGCTTGATGATGAGCTTTATAGAGAAATGCTCTCAAAGTTTGATATTTCATCCAGCAAAGATTTATCAATTTCTGATGCCTGCACTTTTATCGATATCCTCGAAGTTCAGGCAATAGGCATAAATAAATGGCAAAAGCCAAAGGAAAAGTTCGATGAGCTTTCCGACAGAGCTGATATGGCAACTCCAGCACAGCTCAGAAAAATAGAAGCAATGTGGATAGATTTTTTAAAAATGTCTTATGGAAAGGAGGTAAAAGGAAATACAGCAAGAAAATCATTAAGAAAACTCTTACGGAGACTCTATCATATTAGTGATTTGAGGTTTCTCGAAAGAGATAAAGTTTCAAAAGTTTTAAAGACTATTCAATCGATGATTAACCAGAAGTTAATAGCTAATTAAAAGGAGAACAAAAATGGACTTAAAAGAACAGGTGTTAGGAATTATAAGAAATCAGATTAGTGAACTTGATGACAGTCTCGACGATGTAAAGATTCAGTTTGCGGATAGTTGTTTAGCCGAGAATGACTGGCAATGCAAAACTGACAGAAAAATAGCCTGCAAAAAAGTTGAGGCTCAGATTCAGATTCTTGAAAAAATGGAAATGCTGATCGAAGATGCAATAATTCCAAGGCCGATGGGTGCGGCAATTTAAGGTCGAAACGCACAGTCAAATGCTGTGCGTCTTAACGTAATGCGTTAACTGATGAGACCGGCTAAGGAGAATAATGGATAAAAAGCCATGGCTTGATGAAATAACCGCTGATGAAATGCCAAACGAGGAGCTTAAAACAATAGCTTCTCTTTGTGGTGTGAAAACAGCTATTAATCTTATGAAAAACATGCCGGGTGTTATGATCTGTGTTCCTAATCGTTCTTTAATAGCTATTAGAAATAAATATATCTGCAATAAATATGACGGAACCAAGAAATCATTGCTTGATTTAAGCTTGTCTTTAGGAATAACTCAAAGACAGCTTTATGAAATTATAAAAAGAAATAATTCTAAGTAAAAATTTTGCCTATTTAACGCAATAAATGCATACATTTTGTTTTTATATAAATAGAGGGTCAAACCCTTTTAATCTAGTATGGCAAAGGAAGGTAAATGGAAGGAAGTATCTTAAAACTTTATCCTCAATTTACCCAATTAACCGACAGGAGGCAGCAAGGCCAGCCTGTCAATTCTGAACGCCGTTCTGGAGAAGATAGAAGACAAACAGAAAGAGTTGTTGATCCTAAACTAAGTCCTGACATTGCTAAAATTCAGGATACCTTTAAAGCATTTATTCATAACGCAGATCAACATAAAACTACAGTTAAGACACTGGACAACACTGCTCTTGAGAACAAAGAAGTAACTAAAGCTGTATTTTCAGCTCTTAGTCCTATTATTCCATTTAGAAGAATCTCTTCAATGCCAGATAATATAGAAAACGGTGATTATGAAAGAGCAGCAGGACTTGTTGCTGTAGCTGGAATTATGTTACCTGAAGATCTAAGAGATATGAAAGATGCCTGGGAACAGGCAGTTCATAATAAATTACCAAATTATGATTACAAAAACTGTCAGGCCCCATTTAGATTTATTCGTGGAACTTATGCTGAAGCTCCTGTGAATAAGATGGGGAAATATGGCTATATTCTACATGAATTTGATAAATCCTTTGCAGAAACACAACTAGGTGAGAAACTACGAAAATTATTGGGTGTCAGTTTTGGTAAACCTGAAATGACAGGAAGAAAAGTTCCTCAAGTAATTAATATTGACAATAAATATGTAGTGGAAGAAATACCAGTTATTGCAAACAAATTAAGAGGCACTTTTTTGAGTAAATTAATATACAGAGCTATTCAAAGAACAACAGTTATTGGAGCAATAATATTATCTACTCTATGGATTCCCTCTATTATAAAAGCATTTAATAAACCTGAAGAAATGAAGGATAAACTTACCAATGCAGGAAAACAGACATTAAAAGCCTCTATAAATGTTGTGTCTGTTTTATCTGGTATCGGAATACTTGGAGCTTTAGGAAACATTAGGTACAAATATGTAGGATCTGTTATTGGTATGGGTATAGGATCTATTGTTGGCTCATTTATCGCTAATAAAGTAAATAAAAATATATCTACTTTATAAAATCTTTACCCTATTTGGGATTTATAGGCTTATTACCACTTATTCCAACCATTTTAGTTAAATCCTCAAGAATCCACTCTTTTATACCTTCATCAAGAGTTGTATCTTTTGCTATTTTTTTAAATTCTGCAACAACTTCAGGATGATTTGGATTAACACTATGAGCATATGCCATTGCTTTTTCTGCGATATACCATTTCCCAGGTTCTTTGCAAAATTCTCTTAAATGCTTAAGAAAAAGTGCTTCATTAGCTTTAAAAGAAATAGTGTCTCTTGTTAAAGTTTGCAGTTTAGGTGAATTAGGTCTTTGATCATTCTGAATATTACATGCCTGCAGGGATGCACAAGTTTTGTTAATAGTTAACATTATTCTGAATCTCTCTTCTTAATTTCTCTCTGATTATATAAAATTCGAACATAAAAAAAATTGCGCTTTTGGAAAAATAATTAAATTTTAATCATTTATAAATTCAAACCTATCTTTATTTATTATTTCTTTTAATTTATCAATAGTATTTAAATTAAAATCTTTTCGCATAAGTGCTAAACAAGAAAGAGGTTTTTTTAATAATTCTTGTTTTTGTTTGCTTTTATCATTGTTATAGCTGGTTAAAGTTGCAATAATGCCAATAGAACCTACTATTATTGGATCTTGATTAATCAGGCAAACTCCAGAGCCCACTCCAAAACCAGTTGCTGTAGAAGTAAATAGACTGCCCCAATTTATATTACCCATTATATCTGTAGATTTTCTAAAATCTTCTATAATCCTATTGATTCCAGAAAGTTCTGTAGCTATTTCGCTTCTTAAAATTTCATAATCTTGTATATTTGATAACTTAGAATTTAAATGAGTAATTGCCTCTCTTAGTGCTTTTATTTCGACAATTCTTTTTTCTCTAAATTTTAAAATTTTACTAGATGATATTTCCGAAATGTTTAGAGGCATTATGTTGTCTAAAATTATTGAAAATAGTACATCTTCCTTACGTTCTTTATAATAATGAGGAAGATTTGTTCTGTTTTCAATAGGAGTTATATTTTCTTCTGATTTATAAAAATTAATTGCTGTCCAAAATTCAGTTTTATCAGTAATAAGGGACAGATTATTTGATTGAGATATCTCATTCGACAAAAAAAGCATATATAGAGAGGCTAGATGTTCTGGCATATCAAGCCATTCGTCTGTTTGTTTATAGCCTGAATTTCTAAAAAATTCAATTAATTTATAATCAATTTTATCACTATGTATTCTACTTATATTATTAAAACGATTATTGTGCCTGAATGTTAAAGCTTTCTCTTTAAAGGAATCAATTTTAGATAAAAACTTTTCTGATGCAACTTTACGATAGTCACTTAAATTGCTAAATTCTAAACCTATTATTTTATTTTTAATTAAAGGTTTAAGTTCTTTTTGGTCGTTTAAATCAAAACCAATTGGAACTATTCTGTAAATATTATCATAAAATAAAGACATAGCTTTTATCCAAGCTGTATCATGAAACTTTATATATGGATAATATAATGCGCTATCATTCATTGCAATCTTACCTAATAATATTAAAAATCAAGTATGCTATTTAAACCACAAATATTATACCACGCCAATTTCTAGAAAAATTTTATATTTTTAATGCTTTCTAAACTCTATTACCGGCTTTGAAATCCCTATTTTATAAGCTCTTGCTGACATTAAAGTTAAATACTTTTTACTGGCGAGCAGGTTTATATTTATCAGGGCTGCTAATGTTTTATCCTGCGGTTTTTCTAATATCCAGATTACTCGGCTTACTTTATTTACTTGTGTTAATGCTAATATATTCAGCAGATTTTCTTCCTGAAATTCACCTAAATTGCAGTAAACAAATATTTTTTCATGGTTGTCATAATCCATAAAAGTAAATTCGGTATGGTTCATGTTTCTTCGTTCTAACTGCCAGCTTTCAATATTCAATGCGTTTTTAATCTCGTTTGTATTTTTAGCCAGCCAGTCGTTAAAATTATCGTTTTTAAAAACTGCTTGTAATGGCAGGTATTTCAGCTTTTCAAGTTTTGTCATCTCTATATCTCCTTTAATTTGCTTACATCGTGATGTTAGCTCTTCTTTCTCAAAGTTCAATAAGAAAGTCGGAAGTTTCAGTAATACTGAATCATTCCGACACATTACAAGGATTTGAGAATTTAGAACAGGATTTTTTCAATATGGGTTCTGAGTTTTTGAACGTCTTCTTTGAAATTTGTTTCGGCAGTTGCAGGCTTGTTTTTGTAATCGCTTTTATATGCCAGCCCTTCAGGTGTTTGCATTAGGCTATAAGGTATGGTGTAAATGATATTCCAGTCGTCATCCTTTAAAACAGAAGCTCTGGCATAGCACTGGTTATGATAAGAATCGGATTTGATCTCGATCTTTATCTTTTTATCGTTTAGCTGATAAATTTCCCTGTAGCTTATCGACTGGCTATTAGATGCATAACAGATTTTTTCGATTGTCTTTTCCATTCTAAATCTCCCGCTATTTAACTTTTAAAGCTTTTAAAAATTCATTTGCTGTAGCTTCAGGTATTTCACCGTTTAATGCCTTTTTAACGCCTGTGTAAAATATTTCTAAAAGCTCATCAGATCCAACTACCATTGCGTGTTCTTCACCATTTACATGGAATTTACCATTTTTTAGTTTGACATCTTCTATGTTAACTTCGACTTCATTAATTTCTGGATATCTGCCCATAATAATCTTTTTCATAGTTTATCTCCTTCTGATTACATTGACAGATTAGCTTGCCTTTCTCAAAGTTCAAGCTGAAAGTCGGAAGCAGAGAGGATTTTGTATCATTTGGACACACTATTTATTCCAGCTCCAAGCTTTGATTTCAAAGTTAGGTCTTGGTTCTGTATCAACATGAACAAAATGCTTAATGTCATATCGGATTATGGTATTAAACATTTTAGAATCTACTGCTTCCTGATAAAGTGTCTTATAATCCAGATCGGGACTTATAAGATCAAAGGCATCAGACTTTTTGGTTGTACATTCATGTCTTGAAGTAACAAGAATACCGTTTCTTATCTCATCAACTCCACCTTCTGCTTTATTATGTTTTCTGCATCTGCAGCCTGAATTAACAGTAAGCCTAATATTCCTTTTATATTTGTTATTAAGCATATATCTGAATGCCTGAAGACTAATAATAGCTTTATCAGATATGTTCAAGACTCCACAGCATTTGCATTTGATTTCATTTTCTAAAAAGTTTTCAATTTTAGTTTGTATCATAGTGCCTCCATTACTCTTTCTCTTGATTCCTGCCTTTTTTGTAAAAGTTGTTTGTATTCTTCACCCGTAAGACTCGTTTTTATCCCAAGATCAAGTTGATCTCGATGTCTTATTATTTTCCAGTCTGTATCATCGAGAAATTTTCTGGAATCTAGGTTTGTTTTTTCCTGTTCTGCTTTTGAAACAAGAATTAAATCTTCAGTCCATTTATTAAGTTTAGAACCCCAAGTGTCAAATTCTCCTGGGATAAGGTGTGTCATAGTATCATCCGGCTGTATTCCAATTTCACTAATAACTTTTGGCTCTTTTGTGGTTTTAGAATAAAAAGTTCCACCTCTATAATCAGCTTTGATAATCCATAAATCATTCTCAAATACAGCAACTTCATTTTCTGCTATATTAGGAGGCTGAAGAAAAGTAGCATTTGCCGGCAAGAGAAAGACTCCTTCCTCAAGAGGATTTTCATCTGCTATGCTTTCTCCAATATATTCTTTTGTCATTGAATTATAGTTATATATTTTCATTGCCTTTCCTCTTTAATATTTAATGCAAGGCAATAATGCTATATTTCTTGGTCGGGTTTCTGTGGCTGACATAGCATCTATTGTTGCTGTTGTGTTACCTGCACCCCAAGAAGTATTTCCTAAAGCCCAATAGTTTCCAACAGGCCCAGGATCACATCCACCCAAATGTGGCAATGTTAAAGTCTGCGTATGAGGACCTACCATATCAGATTGAGCACTACCAAATACACGACTTGCATCAATACCTCTTGCATCATCCCAGCCTCTTATAAATTCGCCCCGAAGATCAGGAATATTAAATGTAGTTAAAGCCGGATTGAGCCATAAGCATTCTATTTCCATTACATGCCAAGTATCGATAGGAGCAGCAGAATTAGCCAGCACTCTTATAAATCTTGAAGCCGGATAGGAATTCAGTATTATTTTATTTAATCCTGTTGTTAAGGATACTGTCTGTATATCAGTCCAAGTTGTACCATTACTAGAATATTGTATTTTTGCAGAACTTACTATATAACCTGTTGCAGCCTCATGAGTAAGATTAATCTGGCTAATTTGTTTTGTTATACCAACACCAAAATCCTGACCTAAATATGCGACTCCGTTTACGCTTGCACCAGTCTGAGAACTAGCCCATATATTGGCAAAATTATTATCAAAAACATTCGCTTTTGGGTATCCTGAGTAATCACCACCACTTATTGCCTGAGCAGTTGTGGATATGTCTGCCAGAGTTGCAAAGATATCGCCAATGATTGCATATAAATTTGAATAAGTGGTTTTCGATATAGCTGCGCCGTTACATTTTAAATACCCTGTAGGGGCAGTATTTTTTGCAAACCAGAAAACAGAGCCTACTGGGATAGTTTCAATTGTAGGTAAATTTCCAGTAGGAACTTTACCACTTGAATCAAGCTTTAAAACATTATTTGCTGCGGTTCCGGCATGGCAACCATCAACTGTATCAGCATCCCCTGTGATGGAGGCAGGCAATTTTGAATTAGCATCAAGTTTTAATATTTTATTTGCTGCTGCACTTGTAACCACATCTGAGGAAATAACAGCATCAGTGATACCATATCCTGACAGCGTAGTAGGGTTAGTACCTGTAGTCACTCTACCTTTAGCATCAACAGTAACGCTCTTATATGTTCCTGCAGTAGCTCCAGAATTAGCAAGGGTTGATGCTATTGCAGCATTTGCACTTCCGTCAAAGGATACTGATCCGGTTACATCTCCTGTTAATGAAATGGTTCTTGCTGTTTGAATCTTTGTCGCTGTTGCTGCATTTCCATCAGCATCTCCTGTAATTGATGCAGGCAACTTGGAATTTGCATCAAGCTTAAGAATTTTATTTGCAGTGGCTGTAGTTGCAACATCGGAGCTTATTACAGCATCTGTTATTCCATAACCGGAAATAGTTGTAGGATTAGTTCCTGCAGTAACCCTGCCTTTTACATCTACAGTAACACTTTTATATGTTCCTGCTGTAGCTCCAGAGTTTGCAAGAGTGGAAGCTATTGTAGCGTTTGCACTTCCATTAAATGAAGCTGAACCTGTTACATCACCGCTTAACGCTAATGTTCTTGATGTATATAATCTTGTTGCAGTGGCAGCATTTCCATCTGCACTTCCTGTTATACTTGCAGGAAGTTTTGATGAAGAATTTAGCGTTAATACTTTATTTGCAGCTGCAGTTGTAACTACTTCTGTTTTCAATAGCCATCTGTCCTGATGGGCATTTACAGCATTATCGTGATCCGTTATCTCATTAGCGACATAATTAATACTTGCAGTAACAATGTTAGGATCAACCGTAATATCGAAGGCAGAGGAATTTGATACAACAAGGTATTCTTTTACATATAAATCAACAGCACTGTCATCAACAGGATTTGGCTTTTCAATTAAAGGGAATTTCCCTGTTGCAATTAGCGATCCTACATTATCAAAAATTCCTATTTCTCGAATTGAAAATCCGCCAATACTAGCAGGAATTATTCCTTCTATAATTATTTTGGAGCTATTTTGAGGATCTATACTCTTATTATTTATGTTAAAGCGGTGTACTTCATGAACCAAAGTTGTTTGGCTGGTTGAGGGCTCATAATATGCTCCATTGGAATCACCAACTGCTATTTGAGTTAAATTTATCTGAGTGCCTGTAGAAATTGCAGCAGCTATTTTTGATAAACCAATATTTGTTAATATCATTGAATAAACAGTCACTTTATCCTCCAATTACCATATAAATACCTGCTGTACTGCAACCACCTGCAAATGGGGTATTTGAAACAGCTGGCATATCAATTTCGACAGTATCTAAAACCGATCTGACATTTTTATACTCTTCAATTAAAAGACTCATTTTCTCCTGATTAACAAGGTCGATATCCTGAGAAGCAGATATTATAGTAAGTTTAAAGTGATAGGGTTCTGCTGAGTATTCAAACCATTCCTTAATTTGAGATTCAAAACCGATAGATCTTAAAGCCTGAATAATTCCATATTTTGTCCCTTTGTATTTGTGATTTAAGATGGCTTCTTTTACCAGTTTTCTTTTTTCGAAATCTGTCGAAACAAAGTTCCAGCCCTCATAACCTGTGACACTAAACTGCTCTGCAAGATGAATTAAGGCTGATGACTCAGTATTATCAATAAGATAGACAAGCAAAGGAGTAATATCAATTGAGCCAAGCAGATCAAATAATTCATTAAAAGCCTGACTTGAGCTGTCATTTATTCCATCCGGTATAAGTCTTGTATCAGCCATTTACCACTCCTGCAATGTTTACCGTTCTTGAAACACAATTTGCCCACTCGCTTTCATCAAGAGCTTGATAGGCGGGATTAACAAGATTCACGTTATAAACACCTGAAACACCAAGAATAATCGAGATTATTTGGGCAGGAACAATGTCTTTGCCGAGCTTAAGTTTTAAATCTGATATATATGCATCAAGTTTCAGCTCTATTTCAGCTTTAACCAAAGTCTGATCCGCCCAGTCAAAAATAGTCACATCTGCTGTTATTGAAAAATCAATTTTAAGAGGACTTTCTACTATGACAAGATCAGTCAAAGGACGTTTTGTATCGTCATCTAAAATATTACTGACCGCATTGATAATTTCACTTGTTGGATTCCCTGATTTTGTAAGAGGATAAACCTTTACGACTCCGGCAGTTGGATTTATTACAGCGACATCAATGATATCCTGATGAGCTGATTTAGTCAGATATTCATAAGCACCACGTGATCCGGCATTGGAAAATTGCTCAGGAGCCTGTTTTATTCTTTCTCTATAAGGATCATTTTCTTCTTCGTCGGCTCCGCCTGATGTGACTGAAATATTAGACACGCTGTTAATATCAGGAAGGTTTGATAAGAGAGAATTTATTTCACCTGATAAATAGTTATTTCCAATTTCACCTGCAGTCTCGCATTGTACCGGAACATCTGCATAAAGTTGTCCAGGAGGAATAGTTGTACTATTTAATGTGGTAAAGATAACTTTTCCATCTTTTGATTCAATTTGAGATCCAGAAGGAATATCAATGGCATAAATTTCTGCCTCATCCATAGCAAATCTTATAATTGTCTTTGCATACTGTGGCTGGAGTCTTTCTACTCCAACAAGTTCTCCTAAATAATCGAGCATTGGATAAGTAGCGAAATTAACAAGATTTTGCTTTGCAGCTTCCTGAATAGCTATTCTTAAAAGGGATTCTCTATAAACTCCAACATCAATAAGAACTCGCTCTATTTGAGCAGGCTGAAGAACCTTGCCTGTTTTCTGTTCGTATAAGGCAATCCAGTCCTTAGTTATTTTATCTATATCACGATCAATAAAAGATGGTTCAGGAAGCGACATTCAAACTCACCTCCGTATTTGAACCAATATTTGTGTCTTTAATATTCCATTCAATCGAGAGAGTTATTTGGGAATCATCAATTCTTGATTGAATATTTGTTATTTCAATTCTTTGCTCCCAGAGGTTTACAGCATCAATTGCTTCTCTGATTATATTGGGTATTGCCTCATTTATCGGATAATCAAGGTATAGAAAAATATCTGAACCAAAATCCGGTCTATGAGGATCAGATCCTTTTGGAGTCATAAGAATTATTCTTATGCACTGATCAATATCCTCTATTCCCTCAACAATAGATCCTATTTCATTAAGTTTGGGCTGCCAGTCGACAGATTTTATTTCATTAATTAAAGTCATAAGAGCCTCTGATTAGGAGTTTGAGTTACTGAATCGGTTTCATTATGATTGTGAGAGTTGAATAATTCGGCTAAATCTATTCCGTTTAAGATGAATTTGCCGTTTAGCTTGAAGTTTATTACATTGATTGTTAGATTCCCTTGGCTTTTATCTATTTCAATACTTGTGCCATCTGAAAATTTTGCGAGGATTTTATCTTTTGAAGATATAGGACAGGTATCGGCTTCACTATAAATTGCTCCAAGAATCACTCCTTCTTCCGAATTTTCATCCATAAGACAAACTACATGCTCTCCTGTATCAGGAAGAATATAGAATTTATCTTTCAGGGTTTTTGACTGCAAAACAGAAAGCCAGTATGAAGACATCTCATCCTCGTCATAGAACTGAACTCTTGCCTGCGCTTTAGATTCATCAATATTTATCACAATTCCAAATTTCAGCATTGCTCGATCTCCAGCTCAGTCTTATAACCATTTATCCTGTCAAATATATGCTTTACTTGAGTAACGTGATATTTTCCGCTCAGATGATATAGTCCTTTTAACTCGATGTTCATTCCTGCAACCAGATTTGGATTCCCGGTTACTGTAATTGTGCCTTCTACATGAGGATTGCTTAGGGCAGCTTTGGCTTTTAAAATTGCTTGTTCTTTATTCTCACAGCGTTTATTAATCTTTAAAGTATCGCCTTTTACACTTTTATCGTTTTTAACAGCAATTGAGACAACCTTTTTGGTTTTTGGATCATGGTAAGAGACTTTGCAAGATTTATAATCATTTGAAGTTTTATCCTTGATATTAAACGAGATTAAATCTTGCCTGTTAAATATGATTGTTGGATTAGCTGATTTTAATTTTTCTGTTTCATAGAAAACAAGCTTATTATCAGTAATTTTAAATATATATCCATATTCTTCGGCTAAGTTTTTTAGAAAAGTTAAGTCTTTTTGCTTGTTTTGAGTAATTCTTTTTATTTTGAGGTCTTGAATATTCCAAACAAGCTGATAATTATGTTTATCCGCAATTTCCTGGGCTATCTGCTTTAAAGTTTTATTCTCATAAGCAACAGAATTTTTCTGTCTTAAAGCCTTTTTAATATTAGCTGCAAGAGCTTTTAGTATTATAGTGTCCGGAGGCGATGCAATCTCTATTTCATCAATCTCAAAGCTACCGCAATTTAAGAGTTTTTCTCCTTTATAGCCAATATTTAAATTTAAACTATCACCTTTAGATGGGTACCAGTCAGCTTTCCAGAGATTACTTCTGTCTTCTAGCTGAATTTCAATTTCATCACTTTGTCCATGTTCAAAGTCAGTATAACTTACAGCTATTACATAAGGAGCAATGCTCGCTGTAATATCTATCTTTTCATATATTATCTGACATATTGGACTTGTGATCATTTTCGTAACTCTTCTGACTTTGTCATTTATCTATAATTGTTAACCTATGTATGTGCGTTAGCACTTCCAAGGTGGTAGTTCAAACGTAATAAGATCATTTTCTTGTAATGCAGGAATTTTGAGTTTTAATCCTGACGCTAAAATCGGAGTTATAGGAATATCTGGATTTGCAACAATAATTGGTTCGTATTGAGTCGGGTTGCCATAAAAGTCGTAAGCTATCAGATCCCACCTGTCACCGTCTTTGGTAATGTATTCGTAATATTCATTCATCCTTGCCTCACAATTTGTTTTGGAGTCTTGGCGGTTTTGCTTGGTTGTTTAAATGCGGTTTTTTTCTTTTTTATAGTTTGTTTTTTCGCTTTTTTCTGAGATTTTACATTTTCATCGCTCCATTCTTTTAGCTTTATATCTGCTCTTATAGCGATCAGATTTCCCTGTTTATCACATTGCTCTGTTGTAGAGCTAATTTCTGTAATAACGTACTTGCCAAGATAATCGCCATTTCCGAGAATAAAGGATAATGCTTCGTGTTTTGCTGCAGTATCTTTTAATTTTTTAATTTCTGTTTTTGGATTACAAAAATTCGTATGAAAATTAAGGTTTATTGATATTTCATCCAGTTCATCTCCTATAAATTGAAGTTTTGGCTTTTTATCGATAGTTGCGTGTTCTGCAAAATTGTATTTTTTAGATTCTTCCAGTCCATTAAAATACGTAATCAGATCAAATTTTATGGTTCCTAGTTGAGCGAACATTAGTAAGCGAGCCTCATATTTTTTGACTGAGCGTTTTTAACAATTTTTTCTATCTCTGAAGAATGCTGTTTAAGCATTTGGGCAAAGTCTTCTTTAGCCTGCGGGCTTGCTCCATTGATTGAGATAGTCGGATTATAGTGAATTGAAATAGTACCACCGGAGCTTCCCTGTCTAGACATTGAAATCGGCGTTGATTTAAATGAAAGAGCTTTATTCATAGCAGCGAATAACGGAGCAGGTTTTATTGTTGCAGCAATTGTTTCAATGAGTTTTATTTTATGCAGATCTTTGAGAGGTCCCATTTTGGCTGGAGAATGTGGAAGGTGATCTCTAATAATTTGTGCGTGTTTACCTATTGCCTGCTGTGTTTTTCCAGTTTTAGAAAGCATTCCAAATGAGAGAAAATCACCAACCTTTGCTCCTAACTGGAACATTTTCTTTATTAAGTCAGTTATTTTAAGAATTATCTGAGCCAGAACCTTGCCAAACTTAACTCCCATTTTCTCTGCTGCTCCACCTGTATCATTTACAGGCTGGATAAGTTTTTTAAACCATTCCCATACTGCTTTTAATGGAGCAAGGATTGGAGATAATGCTTTGGCTAAAGAGTTAAACGCAGGCTGCAAAGGTGCAAGTCCATCTCTTAATCCTTTGAATACGCCTCTAAAAAAGCCTGTTATCGGCTTCCAGTATTTATATATAAGAAAAGCAGCAGCACCTATTGCTAAAGCTATCCATCCGATAGGAGAAGTTAAAAGAGTAAGCGAAAAAGCACGAAATGCGATAATTCCTGCTCTGATTTTACCCTGCAAATCTAAAAAGCCTGCCTTTAATCCTCTTAATCCATTCATAAAATTGGATGGAACTGCTCGAATTGAAGCAATTGTCCAGTCTTTTAATGAAGCTGTAGCTTTTACAGTATTTGACGGAAATTCCTTAAATGAACGGATAATTCCAGCTCTTAAATTATTGTCAATTCTTCTTATATCAGCGAATATTCCGCTTTTAAACGAGAATTTGGATAAGTCTATGCCAAGAGGATTGCCTGCATTTCTTAGTTTTGATGCTGTTTCAAGATTGTGAAAAGTCGTATTTAATCCCATAAACTTCAATAACTGCATAGTGTTTTGTTTTAAGATTGGAGTTAAATCCCTTGCATATTGGAGGAATTTCCCGTAACCATTAACAAGATTTCCAACAGCAAAAACAGCACCGCCAAGAATAGTGAGAAGAATTCCTCCACCCGTAAGTCCAATAATTGCCGCAAATATGCCTTTTTGAAGTATAGGATTACTATTAATTTTTTCGAGTATCTCGTTTGCTTTTTTTAGAGGGCCGGCAAGATTTGGAAGAACAATCTCCATCATATTAATTTTGAGTCGATTCCACTGCTCAAGAGTGGTTTTCATCATATTCTGATAATCATTGTCAACAACACCCTGAGCTGATAATGCAGATCGTTTGATTGCTTCATATTCCTTGAGATTTTTCATCATTGGTTTTATGAAGTTTAAAACCTGCATATCCTGAAATATTTCTGAAACCTTGAATACATCTCCGCCAGTTGCCCTTTGAAGAATGTGCATCATCTCAAGTATTGGGTCTTTGCCTTGAGAGATTGCTTTTAAAAGCTCTGATTTTAAATCTATTCCAAACTTCTTGCTGAAATTTTGTATGGTCTGTGGGGCGGTAACTTTTTGCATAAAATTCTGCAAATTGTTTGCAGCTTCCGGTGCATCTTTAGCACCTTTCATTGCAATTTGAAGAGCTGCTCCTAATTGAGCAACAGCAGGTACTCCCTTCATTCCAAGCATACTTGCGCTTGCCGTTAAGCCTGGGAATTCTCCTGCCATATCTTTAAGTTCAAATCGGCCTTCTTTTCCTGATTGCGCAAGAATATCCATAGTTTTGCCAAGCTGAGAAACAGGTACTTTTAAGTTATCCGTAACAGAAAAAGCGGTCTTTGATATATCAACAATTGCAGCCTGCTCTGCTGTTGCGGTTTTACCAATGACATTCATATAATCAAGAGCCTTGGTCGGATCAACACCTGAAGCTACAAGAACACTCAAACCTTCGATAATATCTGGTCTGAATTGATTGGTATATTTAGAAATTTGCCCAAGTCTTTTATCCATTCCGGCAAGCTGTTGTTCTGTTAATTGTCCGACATTCCCAAGTTCTCTAATTCTATGTTCCATTTCAAGTGCCTGCGGAATTGCATCAGTTAAACCAAGTGTATGAGCAAGGCCAAGACCTCCAACAGTCATTCCTGCTCCTAATGCCATCATATTTTTGCCGAGCTTTTCTATTGATTCAGAGGTTTGATGAACTTTCTTTTGGAGCTTATTAAACTCGTCATTAGACTTTTGGACAGCATCTCGAATAACCCTCGACATCTTGTCAAAGGCCATAAGGGTTAAAGATACTTTCATCATTGTGTCTAGCATAGTTCTTCTAAATCCTCTGAATCAGTTTGTTTATATTTGATTGCTTCTTTCACCCAGAACTCAAGCTCAGTGAGTCCCATTTTTTTTATTTCGCTGTGCTGCCAGCCGGTTGTTTTGGCAAGGTGGATGATACATTCGGCTGTAATGACTGAAACTTCCCCGAGATTTCCGCCTGAAGAGCAAGTACATCTTCAAGATCCATTTCCAATAGATCTTCATAAATTACAGTCTGTCCGTCTATTTCAGCTATTTCTGCAATAAGTGCAAAAAGGATTTCATCCGGGGTTTTTGCTTTTCTCTGTGCGTTTAATAAATCTCGACCTTTGCCGTCTTTGAATTTAGCTGTCTTTCCGCTAGGTAATGTTAGTTCTTTCATATTGCTCTCCTTTTATTTATTGAAATTAAGTATTAAAATTAATCATGATTACTTAGGATTGGGTATTTTTATGATTAAAGATTTAAATAAAGCGTTAAATTTGATTGCTGAAAATGATGATATGGTTCCGTTTTTAACTTCTTTAAAAACACTTATTAATGGTAAAACTCCAGTAGTTCTCAAAAAGACAGGAATGAGTAAAGAGCAGTTACAGGACATTTTGGAAAATGATACAGACCTTTATTTTGATGATGTAATTGCTATATTAAGAGCTCTTGGCTATAAAATGACTGTTGAGCCTATATCTTAGCCTCCTATATTAGCTCTATAAACTGTAAGAATATCAACTCCTTCTACCTTATAGATATTTTCAAGAACATCTATTTCAAAGATTTCTTCGCCATCGACAATTAATTTTGCATAATTAACACTCATTGTTGTTTCGTATTCGGCATTATCTCCCGGTTTTAAATTTCCAAGCGGAAACTCTTTAAATGTTCCGGACAGGTATGCAACTGCAGGAACTTCTGCTAATTTACCCATACTATTGTAAGTTTCAAGTGATGCCCTTGCCTGAATTTGCACAGCAACGAATGGATTAGCAGCTTTTTTGAGAACTTCTGTATAAAGTGAATTCCACTTGATTTTGCTTTCAAGTTTGTCTATTCCTGCGAAAAATTCAGCAGAACCAACCATCCCAAGAGCTTTGTGATCTGCCATTTTGTGTTTTATTTGAGGAAGTTGAATTTCTTCTGCACGTCCAAGCAGATTATTGCCGTCCATATAGATATTGGCATTTGTGAGTCTATTTATCTTAATTTTTGACATTATTTATGCTCCTTTTAAACAATCCGCATCTTTGAATATCAATCTCTTCGTAGTGAAGAATTACAATTTCAGCCCTTAACGCCTCAACTAAAGGACAATCTATTTTATTCCCGCAAACAAAACAGACATCTTTCGTATCAGTAAAAACCTCAACTCCACCGAATTTATTGATCTTTACTCTCATTGGCCAAGATTCCTCAATAATTCAATATTGATGAAGCTTTCAAAAGTGATTCTCTCAGCTGGCGTTGGTGGCATAAATTCAACGTCAAAAAGAAGGTGTCCAAGAGCTATTTCTTCAGGCAGATTCTTTGCCGGATTATATGAACATTTGCCATCAATCAATGCTCCTCTGCCGATTAGTGTTCTGATAAATGCGTTTACTGACTCACATATTGCATCAATAAGACCGTTATCAATTGGGTAATCAATAAATTGAAGCATTGAGTATTCAACACTTTCATGGAGAACGTCTGCCGTTCTTCTTATGTTTATAAAGTTTCTCGGATGAGTAACTGTTGGCCAGGCTGAGGATCTATTACCCCAGCTTCTAAATCCAGTTCCAAATGAATTGAAGATAGTTGTTATTCCAGCTTCATTTAAAAGATTAACCTCACTATCAGGGTCATTAATCATAGCTGTAAGCTGACGCTCAGCACCAATTATTCCTTTAATCTCGGTATTAGATGGAGACCACCAATAACCTTTTTCCATATCCTTAGCAGCAATGACTCCAGCAAGTCTTTGGGAATATGGTTCCAGTCTTTCAGTTTCTGTTTCGAGGTCATAAACTTTTAAGTGAGGATAGCAGAGAATCATCCTATCACTTGAATAATTAAAGTTAATAGCTCCGCCAGCACCTCTTCCTGATATTGCATCTGCAACCTTGGTGCCTATTGGTGCATCAACAAGTGAAATTGCTCTTGTTTGGCCTGCAAGAACATTTAATTCAGTTGCTACAGCATTTTGAGTGCAAAATACAGGTGCAATCAAAATTTTTGAGAAAAATCCGAATAATGAATAACAATCTTTTAATGACTGCATTCCTGTTCTATTTCCGGATGCATTTACTGTACCTATAACATCAGAAGATAAGACTTTTGTTGGATCAGGCTGATTGCTTGCATTTTTATGTACATTCGGGTCAAAAACATTTATTGCGACAACAACTCCGGCTCCCTGATCAAAAACTGCATCAAGAGCCTGCGGAATTGTATAACCTTCTTTCTGTTCTCCAAAATATTTCTGGGCATCTTTCTCATTGGTAATAAGAACAGGCTGATTTATAGTTATATCAGCAGCATCAACATCCTGAACAGGAGCGGTTCCTATAAGCCCTATTACAGAAGTTTTAACTGTTTTTATTGATCTGGAACCCTTTTCAACTTCTATAGTTTCAACGCCATGAAGATAATTAGCCGGCATCAATGCCTCCTTTTGTCTTTTTATCGCTTTTAGTTTCAGTACCAACTTGAATTTCATTTAAATAACCAAGAGCGATTAAGGTTTTTACATAATCATTATTTGCAGGCAATTCAACTTCTTCTCCTTTATGAAGGAGAATTTCATTGCCGGCATTTAAAGTTACTCCTGATGTAGGTCCTGTATATAAATATTTCATTCGATTACAACCCTCTCTTCAAAATTGTCATCAAGCGTAATTCTTTTTAAGAAGACTAGATTAGTATCATTGTCTGCCTCAATATTATTGGTAGTTAGCGCAAAATTAATTCCGTACTGCCACAAACCGTTATCTTCAGCCAGAAAATCCTCTTTTAAAGGATACATTTTTCCACAGTTTTCAGGTTTAAAACCTGTTAATACATCTCTGACCTTATCAAGATATTCATAAGTTCCTTCGTGAGTTCTAAGGTTTCTCATCACAACTGTTATACTGAACTCAAGTTTTCTCTCCTGAAAAATACAGCCAGGACTTTTTGGTTCTGAGTAGCTGCTTCCCTGATAATGAACAAGGATTGCACCTTTTGGGTGAATCAGTTTAAACTCGGCAGGTTTTTCAGGAAATCCTTCAATATGAAGATCTTGAATGGTACCTTTGAGTCTTTCGATTATTGAGTTTTCAATATCTTTAATACTCATTTAATGCCTGCTTAGAAAATCTTCTATCTTCAAAAGTTTTATTTGTTCTATATTCACCAAGTTCTGGAGGCCTTCCGGCTGTCTCAATTCCAAGCGAGATTATGCCTCTTTGAATTTGCTCAAGGATCTTTATAGAATTTTTATATTTTTCAGTTACCGCATCAGATGTTTCAGTCTGGAATCTTCTTGAATAAAGCCTGTAAATAGTAAGATCAACCGCAAGAATCTTTATTACTGCGGGAACTGATGCAAGAGGTAAAACATATCTGCCACGAAGATATCCATCAATAAGCGTTTCAGAATAAATTACAGCTTCATCAATAATGGTTGAATCAATCTGACTAGACTGATCATCATCTGTAAGCTGAATCAGAGTATCTTCCTGAATTTGCTTTTTAAGATCTTCCAAAGAGCAGTACATTAGATACCTCTAGCAATTCTGATGATTTCACCTGATTCAGAATCATCAAGAGAATAACCGTTCGCTTCTCCTGTGGTATAAGCCACTGCAAAGCCGCTTGCATCAGATGCAATCTTTGATCCTGCAGTAATTGCCCCTGCTGTTTTCACAAGAAGAATTCCGTTTACTGCTACAGGAGCAAACTGTCCCTGTTCAATTTCAACATCAGAAATTCCAAGAGCTTTTGCATTCTCTGCGCAATAATCACCGTCAAATCCGATAAATCTTTGCTTTTCGATATTAGCAGCAGCTTTTATAGAGTCCATCAATAGAGGTTTATAGAGTTTTTCTACCATTATTTATTGCCTCCTTCAGGATTTTCAGGTTCTTTCGCAGGTTTACCCTGCTTGCCTTCATCCTGTTTTTTGTTTCCTTTTTCAGGAATGGCTTCAAGATAATCAGCTAATTCGCTGGCTTCATCTTCTTCGAGATTTATAGTTTTGCCCTCAGCGAAAAGCTTGCCGTTATAAAGAATGTCCGTTCCTTTAACTTTATATTTAGCCAATTTTTTGCTCCTTCTTAGTTAGTGTCACTAATTAAATAGCCTGCTTCAGGGCCAACAAGAAACGGAGTATAAATATCCGTAGCTCTTATGTATTTGAGCTTGTTTCCTTCTTTTCGATATTCATCGATAGCAAGAGAGTTTTTCTTTCTTACTGTGTAGGCAAACGCCGGATCATACTCCGTTCTTGAGGATAAGGGAGAAGTATAGGCAAGGATAATATTGTCAGACCAGACTTTTACAAAGTTTCCGTTTTCATCAACGAAAACAGACTTTCCTATGTAAATATTTTGAATTTCAAAGATTTCCTTGAGAAAATTCAAAGTAACAAGTTTGTTTTGATTGTTACTGATTAATCCCTGAATTTGAGGATGTCTCTTAAGTTTCTTCCAGCTTTCATGACCGATGACCATTGTATTTGGATCCTGAGCAATCTTGCCTGCAATTGCATCTTTGGCATCTTCAATTACGCCTACAGGATCGGAGGCAGGGGTTGTATCATTTCCATAGTTTGAAAACTTGGAGTTTCCTGCAAGAATAATTTTATTTCCTGTCGGATAGTTTGCAGGGTTTTGAACCAGATCAGCACATTGGGTTTCGTGCTTAAGTTTTAAACCTTCGGTAACAACATTCGTTGCGTGAAGCTGAAGTTTAACCTTCTTCGATTCATCTTCTTCTCTGTAATCAATCGGATAAGCAAGATCGTGCTCCGTCAGAGTTGCTGATTTTTTGTTGAACCCTTTTGGACTCATTACGTTTGAATTAGCTCTTATTGCACGCTCTGTGTTATAAACCTGAAAAGCTTCTTTGTTAAATTCAAAGATATCAATCTTTTCAGTTTCTGAATCTATTGTCGGAAACAGCGAATCTGCAACAAAAGCATTATTGCTGTATCCTCTTGCAACTTCAGATAAATACGCATTTATCCTTAAATCTTCTAATCTACCCATTATGGTCTCCTATTTATATAACTTTAAGAGAGCATCCTTAAACGAGATTTTCTCTTTTTCACTCAATGTTTTGGCCTCTTTATATATTTCAAGGCTTTCATCACTCGCATTTGCAAAGTCTAGAACATCTTCCTGTGTCTGATTTTGTTTCTTCTTTGTTGCTATTTCATCAAATTCAACCTGTTTAGGCAGAGATTTTAAAAGTTGCTTAAACTCCTCAATTGAATCATCTTCCTGCTTGAACTGTGGAACGCTATCAAGCACCATCAGGATTTTCAAGCTCAAATCTCTCTGATTAGGAGTAAGATTGCCATAGGCAATTTGTTCATTAAGGAATTGTTCAAATTCAGAGCGTCTCATTTGTAAACGAAGCCTTGATAATTCCAGTTCTGCTTTTTGTCTTTCGATGGAATCGTCCTGCATTTTTGAAATTTGTTCAGACATTGCCTGAACTTTTTCCTGAAGAATAACTACAATTTCCTTGTTTTCGCTTTTATCAGTAAAAAGCTTAATCTGGCTCTCAATTTCAGAAACCTGTTCTTGAAGTCGAATCAGTTCCGGGTTTTCTTTTATTTCAGGCTCTGGAGGATTATCTGTTTCCATTTCAAAGATATAAACTTCAGATTCACCTTCTTTAAATTCAACCGGATCCATTCCTTTAACCTGCGGAATTGCAGCTCCAAGGAAAGAGACAGCCTTTAAATACGGTTTTTTACCATCAAGTTCTCTGTATATTTCAACAGAAATCTTTTTGTATTTCCCTGCCTGAACATAATCTTTAAGCTCATCAGCCACATCTCTAAAGGATGCTTTTAACCTTCCGTTATCTGATTTTAAACCTGATACCCAACCATAAGCTGGACCTTTCTGCTCATGATCGAGAGTAATAGGAGCTTCACAGAATGCAGGATCATAATTATTGGCAAGAGCTTCAACATCACTTTGAGAGAATGCTCCTTGCGGATATTTGCCTGCTTTGAATACTTCAAAAAATTTCAATTTAATTCCTCCCAATTACCAAGAAACAGGTTCTTTAGTTACAGCTCTTAACGCTCCGTTTATAACGGTTAAGCCAATTGCTTGAGTCGCTGGGTCAACGACAAATCCGGTTTTAGTCTGAACGACTATGCCTATCGCAGACAAAATATTTACCCAGAAAGTCTTTGATTGCCAGAACTTCTTGCTATCACTCATTTTTTTAATCCTCATAGATTTTTAATTAAAAATTTAAAACTGAATTTATATCGGGCAGTATAAGCCCTCTTGAAAGTCATTTTCAAATGCAGTACTGCAGTGAAGTAATGCACTGCAGTACTGCATTTGAATTGAGTTTTTAAAATGATTATTCTGAAATACAAATGGCTAATTCTTTTTGGCAAGCGGGATTATATCCCGCAGCTTTCTTTCTTAACAAGTATTGAGGTTCTATATGAGTGAAACTGCCTTATTTATCGAGCTAATCAAGAATATTGGTTTTCCTGCTGTTATTTTTGCTATCTGGTACATTTACCATAAGTCTCAGGTCAAGACTTTTGAAGATATTGTCAATAACAACTTTATTGTATTAAAGGATCTGCTTGAAACTAATCAGTATCACGCAGCTCTTTTATCAAGAATAGAGAGCAAAATAGATACGAACTTATGGTGTCCGATTCTCAAAAAAGAGCTTCAGAAAGGTGGCTAAGCCACTCTTATATGTCAACGTTTAAAACATAGAAAGCAAAAAGGAAACTTTGCGGATGAATATTGAAAACATGCAGATCAAAGGGCAACTTGCAGAAGCAAGGAAAAAGTTTAAAGAGTTTGATACTGAGGCATCAGGCTTAATTATTTTAATACGGTCACTTCTTAATCCTTATGAAGAAGATATTTGCAGGCTTGAAATTGAAAAAGCAACAACTGCAACAACAAGACTCAACTCCCTTGTAACTCAGATGAAAATTTTAAAAAGCAAAATCGAGAAACTGGAGGCTCATTTTGACTAAGAAACATCTATATTACTCTGAAGCAGAGAGAATGTATGTTGTGAGTCAAATGACCATTGAAGAAATAGCTTCAAGGTCAAATTCAAATGAGCGCACAGTGAGACGGTGGAAAGAAGAAGGTGATTGGGATACAAAGAAAAGCCAATTCATTATCAGCAAACAGATGTTTCACGAAGAATTATATGAATTTGCCAGAAAATTAATGAGTGGAATAAAGGATGACCTTGATAAAGGTGAAAAGGTTGATACAGGAAGAATGTATGCCTTTGTTCGTATGCTTCCGATGATTCTTAAGGTTAAGGAATATGAGGATATATCAGCCAAGAAAGAAGAGAAGGAAGATAAAAAAGGATTAACGCAGGATATTGTAGCAATTATTGAGCAAGAGGTTCTTGGATTGAAACGTGAATAATGAACTTAATAAATACTTTTTACCATACCAACAAAGATGGCTTGATGATAATTCCCCTGTAAAAATATGGGAAAAATCACGCCGTATTGGAGCTACCTATGTTCAAAGCTATGAAGATGTAAGGGATTGTGTTTCTAAAAAAGTACCATCTGTCTGGTTCTCTTCAGCCGATGAATCAGCTGCAAGAGAATATATTACATATTGCGAGCAATGGACAAAACTTTTCCATTTAGCTGCAAAACCTCTTGGAAATATTGTTATAGATTCAGAGAAAGATATAAAAGCTTTTGTAATTGAATTTGCCAACGGGACTAAAATTCACGCACTATCTTCAAATCCTAAAGGTTTCAGATCTAAAGGTGGAAAGGTTGTGCTTGATGAGTTTGCTCACCACGATAGTCAGGATTTACTTTGGAAAGCAGCAAGACCTTGTGTAACTTGGGGATTCCCTTTAAGAATTCTTTCTACTCATAACGGCAAACAATGCAGATTTTATAAATTTATCGAGCAGGTTCAAAAAGGTAAGCTTAAATGGAATCTTCATACAACACCAATTCAATTAGCAGTTGATGAAGGGCTGGTTGATAAAATACTCCAGAAAAAAGCAACTGAGCAGGAAAAAGAAGAATGGCTCAATGAACAGATGGCAAACTGCTTTGATGAATATACCTGGCTGCAGGAATACTGCTGCGAACCTATTGATGAAGCTTCGGCATTCCTGCCTTATGATCTTATATCAACCTGTGAAGCTGAAAACATATTAAAGACTATTGAAGATATAACCGGAGATATTTTTGTTGGTATGGATATTGGCAGAAAGAAGGATTTAACAGTCATATGGATTCTTGAAGTTTTTGAAAAATCAAAATATACCAGACAAGTTAAAATTCTTGAAAAGACTCCGTTTCATATTCAGGAAGAAGTTTTAACAGGAATTTTAAAACATAAAAACTTAAGGCGATGCTGTATTGATTCAACAGGATTAGGAATGCAGCTTGCTGAATCAGCACAAAGAAAATTCGGACAATATAGGGTTGAGGCGATTTCTTTTACAAATAAGGTAAAAGAAGAGCTTGCATATAATCTGAGAACTAATTTTGAAGATAGAACTGTATATATTCCGCAGGAACACGATGTTAGAGAAGATCTTCATTCAGTAAGAAGGATTACAACATCAGCAGGAAATATACGTTTTGATGCAGATTCATCAGATGTTAACGGACACGCTGATAGATTTTGGGCTTTGGCACTTGCTTTATATGCTGCTGGAACTGATGCTGGCCCAATAAACATTGTTTCACGAGCAAGAAGGGAATGTTATGAGACTACAAAGAATTATTGAATACGGCAGTAGGAGTGTTAAAAAGGGGAGCTTTGCTTCACTTTTTAAAAACTCATTTTAATAGTTTATCAGAAGCTCAGAAGAAGGAGTTCTTTAATTTTTGCATAGATTGATACCCACAAGTAGATAAAAATTCATTACAGGGAAAATTAACCACTTTTTAACCAGTGTTTAAAAACCGTTTAAAGGATAGTTTATGGCTAAAAATATAAATCCTGATAAAAATATAAATAATACAGTCGGAAATGAAATTGCTACTAGAAAACGATCATTCAATTTCTATAATCTGGCAATGATGCTGCCTGATCCTGATCCTGTCTTGAAAAAGCAGGGCAAGGACATCAGGATTTATAAAGAGCTGTTATGTGATCCTCACGTCTGGGCCTGTGTTCAATCAAGGAAATCAGGAGTTCTTTCTCTTGAGTGGGAAATTGATAGAGGTAAGGATAAAAGCCAACAATCGCAATTTATAGAAGATTTTTTAAAATCCATCGACTTATACACTATTATTTCAGAGATTTTAAACGTTTCATTGTTCGGCTTTCAGCCACTTGAAGTTATCTGGAAAAAACAGGGAAATCTAATTTTGCCTGCCGAGATAAAAGCTAAACCTTCGGAGTGGTTCTGTTTTGATGACGATAACAAGTTAAAATTCCGTACTAAAGAAAATTATTACGGTGAAGATTTACCGGAGCGTAAATTCTTATGTCCACAATCAAATCCAACCTATGAAAATCCATATGGAGAAAGAACCTTATCACGAGTTTTCTGGCCTGTTGTATTTAAAAAAGGTGGTCTTAAATTCTGGGTGATATTTACTGAAAAATATGGAATGCCATTTTTAGTTGGCAAACACCCTCGTGGAACTTCAAAAGAAGATACAGACAATCTGGCTGATATGCTTGAAGCTATGGTTCAGGATGCAATTGCTGTTATTCCTGATGACAGTTCTGTTGAAATTATGGAAGCAGCTAAAGCTTCATCAGCTGATGTTTTTGACAAACTGATAGATAAAATGAATGCAGAAATTTCAAAAGCAATCCTAGGTCAGACCTTAACAACCGAATTAGGGAATAAAGGCAGCTATGCAGCATCAAAAACACATATGGACGTCAGGAAAGACATAGTTGATGCCGATAAAAAACTTGTTGAGAAAACTTTAAATCAGCTTATTCAGTGGATTTATGGAATTAATTTTAGCGAAAAAGATATTCCTGTATTTGAAATGTATGAGGAGGAAGATGTCGATCTTACTTTATCTCAGCGTGATAAAACACTTTGCGAAACAGGAGTTAAATTCACAAAGGAATATTTTATAAAAACATACGGGTTTGATGAGGAAGATATTGAAATTCAGCAGGAAGTTGATAAAGCAAAGCCTAAATTTAGTGAATTTAAGCAGAGCGAGTTTCTCGATCAACAGACTATTAATAATTTTATTGAGTCATTTTCTGATGAAGAACTTCAAAAGCAGGCCGAAACAATTCTAATGTCTATTTTAAAGCTCATTCAGGATGGTAATTCCTATGAGGATATTTATGAAAAGTTATCAGAAAAAGGTTTAAAAACAGACAAAATAGAGAAAATCATTCAAAAAGTAATATTCATATCAGAAATATGGGGCAGATTAAATGACTGATCTTAAATATCTGATTACTCTCACTCCAGAGAAAGCCATAAAATATCTCAAGGATAAAGGATATGAATTTACTTGGGACTGGCATGATATCTGGCAAGATGCTCATACAAGATCTTTTGTCGTAGCTAAAGTTATGCGAAAGGATATTCTGCAGGATATAAGAGAAATTGTCGAAAAAGCAATGGAAAAAGGACTTACTTTTCAGCAGTTTAAAAAGGAACTTGAACCTAAACTTAAAAACAAAGGCTGGTGGGGAAAGGTTTGGATAGGAGATGGATCCTCAGCAGAAACTGTTCAGCTGGGTTCAGTCTGGAGATTGAAAACAATTTACAGGACAAATATTCAAACGTCCTATATGGCTGGCAGATATCGAGAGCAGATTGATAACATTGATAATCGACCATATTGGCAATATGTAGCAGTAATGGATAGAAGAACAAGACCTGCTCACTCTCAGTTAAACGGAAGAATATTCAGCTATGATGACCCATTCTGGGATTCATTCTATCCGCCAAATGGCTGGGGATGCAGGTGCAGAGTTAGAGCTTTATCTGATGAGAATATAAAAGAAAGAGATCTCGGAGTTGATAAATCAGATGGTCAATTATCAGAAGAATTAAGGCTTGTTTCAAAAAAAACAGGAGAACTAAGGCCCGTTGCAGTTTATACAGATCCATTGACAGAACATAAGATTGCACCGGATGTTGGCTGGAGCTATAACCCCGGGAGATTAAAAGATTGGAGGCAAAATAATGACAATTGATACAAAATCACTTTTAAACTGGGTAGGAGGTAAAAGACTCCTTAGAAAAACAATAGAACCGTTAATTCCAAAAGATATTCAGTCTTATATAGAACCGTTCGGAGGTGCTGGCTGGGTTCTGTTTTATAAGCAAAAATGGGCAGATCTTGAAATTTACAACGACCTTGACGGTAGACTTGTAAATCTCTTCAGAATTGTAAAATATCATCCTGAAGCATTAAAAGAAGAATTGAAATATCTTCTTGGCTCAAGAGAAATGTTTATGCAGTTTATGAAAATGGATGGAATAACAGATATCCAAAGAGCTGCAAAGTTTATGTTTTTAATAACACGCTCTTTTGGTGGCAGAGGTGAGACGTATGGAACTGTTAAAAAATCTTCTGGTGGTGCAAGTAAAAGTCAAGGCAACATTCTTTTAAAAATCGATGCAATTCATAAAAGACTGGATAAAGTGCTTGTTGAAAATAGAGACTTTGAAAAACTTATTCTGCAATATGACTTTGAAGGAGCTTTCTTTTACTGTGATCCGCCATATACTTTCGGCTGCGGTTATGAAACCACTTCAACAAAAGACTTTGACCACGAACGACTTAAAGAAATTTTGAAAAATATTAAAGGCAGATTCTTGCTCTCTTACGATGATTCTGAAAAAGTCCGAGAACTCCACAAAGACTATGAAATGATCGCAATTGAAAGACTTAATGGAATCAACAACAAAGACCGTAAAAATAAGATGTTCAAAGAACTTTTGATCGCCAATTACCCAATAAAGGAATTATTCCATGCCAGAACCGATAGAAATAAAGATTGAAGATGCTGAACTTCAGCGAGCTCTGGAAAAATTGATTTCTAAAACTCAAAACCTTAGACCTCTTATGAAAAATATCGCAGGAACTATGATCGATTCTGTTGAGGAGAACTTTGAAAAAGAAGGCAGACCTGATAAATGGACTTTTCTTGCTAAATCCACAATTAAACAGCGAACTAAAAAAGGATACTGGCCTAGCAGAATTCTCCAGATGAGAGGCGAACTAGCTGCATCAATAACTAGCAAATATGACGATAATTCAGCCATTATAGGCACAAACAAAATTTATGCTGCCATTCATCAATTCGGAGGCAATGCCGGACGAAATAAAAAAATTAAAATAGTAGCAAGGCCTTATTTAAAACTTGGTAATAATGACTTACAAATGATTTTCAAAATTATTTTCCATTTTCTCTAATTTCTGCTATAACTGCAATAACAAAGTTAATATCAAGTATTAAAATAGAATATTTATTTTTACCTAAACAAGGAAGTGTCTGATGGAAAATAATTTTGAAAAAGATGATTTATTACTTAATTTAAGCAAAATATTTAGAATTGTACTTTATAGATATAAATTAATTTTATTTTTTGTTTTTTTAGCAATTGTAATGGTAATTGCCTTATTTAATATACTGCCAAAAAAATATGAGGTTCAGGCTGAGCTGCTTATTAATAAGGCTAACTCTACAAATTTAGCAGATATTAACCCCTTTGTAATGGCTGATTTTGGCAGCGCAGGACAGGGAAATTTTTCTAGTATACTAGGAGGATCAAACAGTTTAGTCAATGAAGTAGAAATCCTGAAATCTCCTCTTGTTCTGGAACCTGTAATTAGAGAAAACAGTCTGATCTACAAGAAGGGCAGGAAAAAAAATAAGCTGTTGTCGGTAAACGACTTTTTAGAGAGAAACACTGATATTGAGGATGTAAAGGGCTCTAATGTCATCAACATTTCATATAGCTCTGATAACCCTGAAACAGCTTTTAAAGTGGTTGATTCAATAATAAAAAATTATAGAAAAATTTATGAAAATATCAACTCAAAGAAGGCATCAAGTGATAGGGCTATTCTTGAAAATACATTCCAGAAAGCTCAAAAAAATGTAGCCGAAAAAGCCAATAAACTTAAAGAACATAAATCTAGATCAGAATCACACATAGACAGTAGTGTTTTAGGCTTAAACGGTTTACTGAGCCTATATGATAAAAGAATTAACAAAAATTTAAAAACAACCTCCAGGGAGCAGGTGGAATCTAAAAGCCTCGAAGATGAACTTGTTCAGGCAACCGAGGAGCAGAAGACTTTAAAAACAAAATACGAATGGAGTGTACTTGTTGAAAATATTTCTAAAAATGCAACAAATGTAACTATCATAAAACAGCCTACAATACTTGACTATGCTGATTTTTCAGAACCTAATCTACCTTCCGTAATTCTATTGTCTATAGTTATCTCATCTTTCCTCGCTTTTTCAGTTATTTTTGCAAGGGAAAAGTTTAGCAGTAAACTTTCTATAATAGATATGGAAGATAACTGGAGATTGAACTCCAAAAGAAATCTGAAGCAGCACATCAAGGAGGCTGCTCTGGATATTGCTCTCTGTAGCAGTAAATTGTGCATTATTTCTTTGACGGGCAGCAGTGCGGCATCCAGATTTATTAAAGATATCAATGTTCCTAACATAGAGATATTCAATAAACCTGACTTTTCAAAGGAATGTCTTGATTTGATAAACAATTCAGAAAGCGTAATATTTGTTGGAGAAATTGGTTCTACTAATAAATATGAGTTTAACAACCTTGCTGCATACTGCAAAAACAATAATAAAAAGGTATTAAAGGCCTATATACTAAGTTAACGTTATTTTAAAAATCAGAAAAACAGTTTATGATAAATACTCTTACAAATAAATTATCAGCATTTCAAAATAGAAGCAAATACCAGCTTCTTCTGGTTGCTATAAGCACAGTTATTGCAAGTATTTTGACATTATTTGCGACTAAATTTATTGTAATAAGCCTTAAGCCAGAGGATGTCTCTTCATTTCTTCTGGTAAAAAGGTTGACGCCATTACTCTCGATTTTCCTTTTATTCGGTACACCTGTATCTTTACCAATATTCCTATCAAAATATCCTGCAATAGTTAGGCCGTTGCTGAGTTATGTAGCAAAAAGATCCTTGTATGGCTGGATAATATTAACTATGTTCTTCATACTGCTCCCAAAGCAAATCTCTTACCTGACAGGCCAGCACAAAACTGATTTTGTACTTAACATGGCTCTACTTTTTCAAGTGTTCGTTTTTTCATTTTACACCGTTTATATTAAATTCTTTTCCGGTATCCAAAAATTTTTCAGAGTATCATTACTACAATTTTTTGCCCTTGGACTGTCTGCACTGGTCGGTAGCTTATTTGTTTTGATATTTCCTTCTTTAAAGGCATCAGGTGCAATAATTGTGTCCAACATCCTAATGCTTGGGGTTTTGATACTACTTAATCTTGGAATCGGAAGGATTATTAAGAATATCGAAAACAAACACGCTGACAGCAAAGATGAATTTGATAAGAAAGAGTTTAAAATATTCTCACTAAAAAGGCTGTTTGCTGATCTATGGATGAATTTATTCTTGGTTTTACCGGGTATTCTGGTAACTAATATTGTAAGCCCTAAAATAGGTGTTATTTTTAATTTCTGTTTTATTTTAAATAACATAATAATATTAATACTAAATCCTATTACAACTGTTTTTCTTCCTAAATTTTCTGCAAAAACTCAAAAAATGAATAAAACAGAAATTTATAATTCTGTAAAAAAAGTCTGTTTTTACTCATTTATTTTTGCATTAATATCAATTTTAATTATTTCTGTTTCTAGGAATATAATAGTTTCACTGTTTTTATCAGATGATTATCTGGCTTATTCAAAGCTTCTTGCTTTTGCTTCATTTTCCTGTGGAGGGTTGGTTTTATATAATTTAAGCCGTCTGTTAATAGACAGTATATACAGAAGCCCTCTACATATATACCCAATAATAGCTTCAACAATTATTTTCGTAGCATTCTTTTTTATAATTCCAAAAAACAGGCCGGAGTATTACTTTTTACTTTTATCCATATCTTACATGGCTTTAGGGGTTGGAAGTTCACTTATAATTCTTATCAAAAGCTTTCTTGACTGCAAAAAGGAGCAATTATCAGATGAAAATATTTCATGGGCTTAAATCCTGGAATTTTCAGGCAGAATCATTGGCAAAAGCCGAAAATATGCTTGATTTAGACTCACAGACATTTTTGTACAAAGATATAGCAAGAAATCCATTGATAATTTTTAAAATAATTAAGGATTTCAATGTATTTAACTTTTATACAAATTACACTTTTCTACCTATATCAACAAGATGGCATTTCTGGTTCGTTATCTTTGGAGGGCTGGATCTTTATCTTTTAAAAGCACTTGGCAAAAAGATTTTACTTCATTATCAAGGATGTGATATTAAAAACAGATTTAATGATCCTGCTCCAAATGTCTGTAAATATTGTGCTTCTCCTGAACTGGAACAAATTTGTACTCCTAAACTTGTTACACAGCGGAGAAAAAAGATATTAAAACTCATGGATCTCGCAGATGAAATCTGTGTTACAACACCTGATTTATACGAATACATTGATTTAAATAGTTATAAAGTTAACTGGATTCCAAAGATAAATTATAATAAAATCGCCTTGAAAAGTAGAAAATATTCAGGCTTTAGCACTCAAAACAAAATGAAAATTGTTCATGCCCCGAGCAAAAGGTCTAAAAAGGGTACAGAAGTAATTCTGGAAGTCGTTGAAAAGCATAAGGACAAGTTTGAGCTGATATTAATTGAAAATAAAACAAGGCAAGAAGTACTTGAGATAGCAAACGAAGCAGATATTGCGATAGATCAGTTAAGGATAGGCTGGTACGGAAATTATTCCGTTGAAATGATGAGTCTGGGGCTACCAACTATCGCTTATATTTCTGAAGATGCAATAAAACATACAGGAGATGATTTTAGTCTTCCAATAATTAACTCCTCTGCTGATAATATTGAAAATGTTTTGTTAAATCTATATAAAAATCCTCTTATCCTTGAAAAGGCTTCATCAAGCAGCATTGAGTTTATTAAAACTTTTCATTCCCCAGAAAGTATTGGAAACAGGATGTTAGAGATATATAAAAGAATAAATACAAAATAAACTGTCCGGAAGGAATAAGAATGGATTATGTAAATATAAAAATAGATGACATAAGTATTATATATATTATTGTATCTGCAATAATTGCAATCTCTTGCTGCGGACTGGCTCTTTATAAGGAAAAAAAATACCCCGGAGGTTTTTCTCCCTGCCTTATACTGATCTTATTCTTTGCTTTTTATGCCTGTGCTGGAAGTGGCTTTATTGAGAGAAAACATGACAATTATTTAGAATATTTTACACTTACTCACGGCTCACTTGTTGCTATGACAGCTGCTTTATATGTGAAAGACTGGCTGTTCTCCACAAAATTTAAAAACATTGATTGGGATAAAAAGCCTATTATAAATTCTTCAAATCTTACTTTTATATTTGTAATTCTAATTTTTATTGTTGTTTACATTCAGATAATTTCATCTCCTATTTATTTTAAAAATGCATCATCAGCATTAAAGTCAATTTTTACTTTTTCATCCTTTACCGAGTATGGAGATCTGAGAAAAACCTATGCAATGAATAAAAGCTATATTTTTTATTATCTATCAAGAGGTATATTTCCTGTTTGTGCGACTTTTCTAATAGTGAACTTTTATAGTAAAAAGAAGTATCTTTGGCTGGCATTATCCATATTTATCAGCTTCATTCCTTTTACTGTCTCATTGCAGAAATCTCCTTTTGCATTGTTTAGCGCTATTATCTTCTTTAGTTTTGTTGTTATTAAGAAAAAGAAGCTCAACGTATTCAAACTAACCGGTGTTTTTCTTATTGCATTGATAATACCAATTATAATCACTATAATAGCCTGTCCTAAACAGCTAGATGCTTCTATAATAATAAATGCGTATATCAGGAGACTTGTTTTTGTTAATCCTACTGTTATTTATGCCAGTGTAACTGAAGCTGCTAATCATTATCAGTACTGGGGCGGTGTTTCATTCGCTAATTTATACAGACTTTTAGGATTTGATTATAATAATACAATCTCACAAATTATGTATGACAAGTTAAACGGATCTAGTATGGGCCATTCTGCCAATAGCAGTTTTATAAGTAACCTTTACTGGGATTTCAGATTAATCATATCCATACTGGTGTCATTTATTATTTCCTTCTGCATAAAATGGTATACTGACTACTTAGTTTATCAGAAAAGAAAAACGGTTTTTACAATTGCGTTATACTCGGTTTTAAGTGTAACTGTCGTAAAATTTTGTTTTTCTTCATTAGGCACAGTACTTGTCTCTGAAGGCTATTTATCAAATCTATTATTAGGTATTATACTTAAATGATTTTTTTAATCACTCATTTTTGTTATACTAAAAGAAAATCGTGTCGGGTTAATTAAAATGAAGCAAAAACACATATTATATTTAGCACAATTTTATTTATCAGAAAATCAGTCAGGAAATTTAAGGCACTATTACCATGTACAGGCGTTGTTAAAAGCCGGTTTTAAGGTATCAGTCGTTTCTTGTTATCTTGATTATATGACCAGAGATATTTCTCCGGAATATCAAGGAAAAAAAGTGGTTAAAGAGCTTATAGGCGAAAATCTTACTATATATAAGACATACGCTTATCCTAATTACGGAAAAAGTGTGGCTTCAAGAATAAAAAATATGGCTTCTTATAGCTGGAATGCTTTTCTTGTTTCCCTTGGAATAAAGGATGTAGACCTTGTAATAGCTTCAAGCACACCTTTACTAATAGGATTAACAGCATTTGGACTGAAGTTCCTGAAAGGCAAGAAATTTATATTTGAAGTTCGTGATCTCTGGCCAGATACGCCTATTTTAATGGGAACATTGCGCAATAAACCCCTTATAGCCATATGCAAACTCATAGAGATGCTTTCATACAGGAATGCCTGTGCAATAATCGGCCTTACCAGAGGGATATGCAAAGGTATAGCTGAGAAAGATATTCCTAAAAATAAAATATTTTTCGTTCCTAACGCAGCTGATCTTGAAATTTTTAGTCAGATTGATCAGAATAGAACTATGGGTATAATCAGGGAATCAGAAGATGAATTTATAATAACTTTTGCAGGAGCTCTGAGCCTTTACCCTAATCTTCAAAATTTTGTAAAAACTGCAAAATTCTTGAAAGAATATAAAAATATAAAACTCGCTATAGTTGGAGAAGGTGAAAGCCGCCCTCTCCTTGAAAATATAAAACAGCAATTTCTGCTTGATAACGTTGTTTTATATGGAAGTAAACCCAGACAGGATATTCCAAATATTTTAGCCAGCTCAGATGTTTGTCATATTTCACTTGGAGAAGGAAAACTATTCGAAATGTTTTTACCCATTAAGGCATTTGACTACATGGCAGCTTCAAGACCAATAATTGGAGCTATTCCAAAAAGTGAAATATCAGAAATTATAAAAAAAGCTGAATGTGGAATATGCGTAAAGCCTAATGATCCCGAATCATTAGCTCAGGCTATATTAGAAATGTATAAAAATAAAGACAAACTAGTAAAGATGGGTATAAATGCTCGCAAATATGCTGAAGAACACTTTGACAGAGCACAAATTACAAATAACTACATTGAAATTATAAATAATTACATTTAATCAACAAAGAAAGGTGTCAAATGATAAAAATTGCATTAATAGGGTGTGGAAGGATAGTAAAGAGACATTCTGAGCTTCTTGGAAACAATCAGATCGAACATGCTAAACTGGCAGCAGTTTGCGATATTGACTTACAAAAAGCAAAAGCTGTTGGAGAGAGATTTAACGTTCCTTTCTATTCTGACATGCATGAGATGATGCAAAAAGAAAGAAATAACATTGATGCAATAACGATTTTAACTCCGAGTGGTATTCATGCTCAGCATGTGATTGAGCTGGCTTCATACAAAAAGCATATTATAGTAGAAAAGCCCATGGCTTTAACCCTTGATGATGCTGACGAAATGATAAAAACCTGTGATAAAAACAGAATCAGACTTTTTGTTGTTAAACAAAACAGGTTCAACACTCCGGTAAAAAAACTCAGAGAAGCGCTGGAAGCAAATAGATTTGGAAAACTTATTATGGGAACCGTCAGAGTGAGATGGTGCCGACCTCAGGAATATTACGATCTCGATGCCTGGAGAGGGACATGGAAGTACGATGGTGGGGTTCTGACTAATCAGGCAAGCCACCATATTGATCTTTTAGAATGGATGATGGGCGAAGTAGACAGTGTATTTGCAAAAAGTACAACTGCACTCGTAGACATAGAGACGGAAGACACTGCCGTTGTAATACTTAAATTCAGAAACGGCGCACTTGGTGTTGTAGAAGCTACAACAGCAACAAGACCTAAAGATCTTGAAGGTTCAATCTCTATTTTAGGAGAAGGCGGCAGCGTAGAAATCGGCGGATTTGCAGTTAATGAAATGAAAGTATGGAATTTTGTTGACCAGACAAGTGCTGATAAAGAAATTTTAGAAAAATATTCAGTTAATCCTCCGAATGTTTATGGGTTTGGTCATAAAGAATATTATGATCACGTTATTGACTGTATCTTAAACGATAAACAGGCCTTAATAGATGGTTTTGAAGGAAGAAAAAGCCTTGAGTTGATATCTGCAATATATGAATCTATAGAATCCGGTCAAGAAATTTATCTAAGATTTAGACCTGATAAATGCAGACTCGGTGCCAGAAGTAAAAGCCAGGCACATACTGAAAACCTTGTTAATGCCATTACCAGATCAGTAGAAAGCAGGGTAATAACAAAGTGATAGCTGAAACAGCAAAAATATATCCAAACGTAATTCTTGGAAAAAACGTTGTGATAGAAGATTTCTGTATCGTTGGTGCACCCTTTAAAGGGATGACCGATGAAAAAACCATAATTGGAGACAACTCTGTTATCCGTTCTCATACCGTTATATACGCCGGAAATGTTATTGGAAAAAACTTCCAGTCGGGAAACAAGGCAAATATCAGAGAGTTTAACGAGATCGGTGATAATGTCAGCATTGGTACGTTATCAGTAGTGGAACATCATGTAAAAATCGAAGATAATGTCAGAGTCCACACACAGGTATTTATACCTGAATTTTCCACTTTGGAAAGTGATTGTTGGATAGGCCCCAATGTTGTAATAACGAATGCGAGATACCCTAAATCCCCAAATGTAAAAAATGAGCTACAGGGTGCTACAGTTAAACGGAACGCCAAAGTGGGCGCCAACGTTACACTGCTTCCAAATATAACAGTTGGTGAAAACAGCTTAATAGGAGCGGGCAGCGTTGTTACAAAAAACGTCCCACCTGACATGATAGTGGCAGGTAACCCTGCAAAAGTCATCAGAAAAATATCATATTAGAAAAAAGGAGAGTAGCTATGATTCCACTCGTGGATTTAAAAGCACAATATAAAACTATCAGAGAAGAGGTTCTTGAAAAAATAGAAGAAGTTATTGAATCCTGCGCATTTATTCAGGGCAAGTACGTACAGGAATTTGAGGACAGCTTTGCCAAAATTCAGGAAGCCGAATATGCTCTAGGCTGTTCGAACGGCACTTCAGCAATATCACTCGTTCTTGAATCACTTGGTATAAAGCAGGGAGATGAGGTTATAACGACAACCCATACCTTTATTGCTACAGCAGAAGCTGTTTGCAATGTTGGAGCAAAACCTGTTTTTGTAGATATTAATCCTGAAACATATAATATTGATATCAGTAAGATTGAATCAACAATTACAGATAAAACAAAAGCCATAATTCCTGTTCATATTTACGGAAATCCTGTGAATATGGAAGAAATTATGAAGATTGCTAAAAAATACAACCTTATTGTCATTGAAGATTGTGCACAGGCTCATCTTGCTAAATTTAACGGAAAATTTGTTGGCACTTTTGGTAATGCCGGAACCTTTAGTTTCTTTCCGGGTAAGAATCTTGGAGCTTATGGTGATGCAGGTGGAATTATTACAGATTCACTACAGTTAAAAGAAAAAGCAAAAAAACTTCTTAATCATGGTAGAAGTAAGAAATATGAACATGAAAGTATAGGCTATAACCAAAGAATGGATGGTCTGCAGGCTGCTATTTTAAATGTAAAACTGAAATACATAAAGCAATGGACAAAGCAAAGACAGGAAAATGCAAGACTATATAATACTTTATTATCAGATAATACTAAAATTATACTCCCAAAAACAACTTTAAGCGCTGAACATGTTTATCATCTTTATGTAATTCAGGTTAATAATAGAAATCAAGTAATGCAACAACTCAATGATAAAGGTATAGCAGCTTCTATTCATTACCCTATTCCTTTACATTTACAGCCTGCATTTAAATTTCTTGGATATAAAAAAGGTGATTTTCCTGTTTCCGAAAATATAACTAACAGAATTTTAAGTCTTCCAATGTTCCCTGAATTATCAAAAGAACAAATTGAATATATCTCTAATGCGATCAATTCAATTTAATACAAATTCTAAGTTAATTTTCAATACGTTTTTAGTTGATTATTTTTTTGGTTGTGAAAGTATAATACAAACCTGCCAAGCATATTTTCTTGCAAAAGGTAACAATAAAAAGATAATATTATCTACATACTCAAGAATTTGCAAAGACAATTTTGCAAAGATAGTTTTATTCAAGATTAAAGCTAATAATGCAGTAAAATAATAAAATTTCAAATCTACTTGCTTAAAATATCCATTAAATTTAGCTAAATCATCTTTTAATAGAGGATGTTCATCTGGTGACCTTAAGATTGGCGTTGATTTCCTAAAAAGATTCACAATAAAATTGTGTCCTAGCGGTTCTCTAAAAACTGCTTTACCATCTTTCTTTAATACTTTTACTATTTCTTTTAAAGAGTTATCAATATTTAGATGATGTAAAATCGAATTTCCACATATTAAATCAAAAGAATCCTGCTCAAATTCAAGTATTTCTGCATCCATAACACTATAATTTATGTTTAAATTCAACTTTTGTGAATTTTCTTTCGCAAGCTTTATAGCTACATCGGATATATCTATTGCATTTACATTTGCACCATATTGAACAAGCTTTACAGCTAAACTCTCTGTCCCACAACCTATTTCTAATATGTTTTTATTATTTGCATTTTTTTCTATATAGTCTGAATAATACTTGTTAATGCTATTAAAAAGAAAATAAAATATTGATATCTTTTTTCTAGGGTCTTCAGTAAAACGCTTATTATGATATTCTCTTTCTGACCTTTTTACACTATTCATGTTTATCTAACCCGTTCAGTGTCTAAAAATAATACTGTCAGTTAATTGTATTAAAACACAAAAATTCTCCTTTCTCAAATTACTCATCTTTAACTGCTCTTTTACTTATCTAAATGCAGTGTTGCAAATATTTTCTGCATAATCCCGAATTACTTCATGTATCAACATTCCAATGGATTTTCAGACATACCCTTTTTACAGATTTTAACTAAATTATTTCAAGACAATTTTGGGTACTGCTTAACTGAATTGTATATTTTTCTAAAAAACTTTTATATCTTCTGCAAACGTATTCAGCGGAAGTGTAGCCAAGTTGTTGGGCAATATAAATTATAGAAATATTTTGTTTAATTTGATTTACCACGTATGTATCTCGCAAATTATCTAAGAGTAGGTTTTCAATTCCAGCTCTTTGAGTAATAGGATTTAGCCTGTTACGTGTAAAATTTTTAGTTATATCGCTTGCTTTAGTTACAAAAACATATTTCCAGTTCTTTGGATATTTATTTTTCCAATCTTTTAGCACCTCAGCAAGATTATCAGAAATCTCTATATACCTGATAAAACCTTTTTTAGTATAACTTTTAATTTTTTTATCAAAGTAATAGCCATCAATCAAAATTCTTTTATTTTTAAAATCTATTTTATCCCAACTTATAGCAAGAATTTCTGACTGTTTTAATCCTGTTGATAGGATTGTGGATATGAACGCATATACGTCCGGGTACATTTGCTGAGAAATAGCTAATAGCGTTGAAACTTCTTTATCTGTTAAAACTCTGATTTGCTTTTTAGCTTTCTCATTTTTAATATTTACATTTAAATCCCTTCTTGATAATTGACAATATAAATTGATAATATTTAACGTATGATTAATTATGCTTCTAATTGTTATGGTTGAGTGTTTTTCTTTATTTAAGGTTAATATAAAAATATTGAATATTTCGGGAGTAATATCTAATATTTTAATGTTTTGAAAAAAAGGGAAACTGTATTTTTTTATATGACAAGAATAACTTTTATAAGTTTTAAAACTTTTTTCTTTTCTTATTTTATTTAAATATTCAAAAGCTGCTTCCTGAAAAGTTATTGAGCAAACACTTCTTCTTTTGTAAGACCTGTTATACTCTATTTCCTCCGGCATAAATTCTGAATTCAGCTTTTTTATAAAAAACTTGTAGTCAGGAAAATAATTGCCTTCAATACGTTTTTGGTTTTTTAAAAAATCTAATTTAAGTTTATCTAAACAAACTTCTACACTGGGTGCTTTTTTAGAGAAGTACATATTAATAAATTGAGGAAAATATATTCCTAATAAAGCATGTTTTGGCAACGATTTGGAAGAAAATTTTTCGAGAAATTTTCTTAAACCATAATTATTGTAAGTATTTCTTAGATTTGTGTCACATCTTAATACTCTCTGATCCGGATATCTTTGGTTCCAGCTAATAATAAAGCTTCTAAATTCTTTATTATTGAGATTCTCAGTTAATCTAAATAAAACTAAATTTTTCTCAATTTTTTGTCTTGTTTTTGGCTGATATTTTAAATATTCACCCATTAATTTTGAGCTACTGATTTCTTCTAAAACTCTTATCTTGTATTCTTCATTATAAGTATTAAGTAAAGCTTCAAACTTTAATTTTTGTTGTAGAAGACGATTATTGGGATTTTTTAAATATAAATACTGTTTCTCTGATACCTTTTTTAAACAATTAGCTTGGACTAAGCTTTCTATATAATGCCCTATTTGATTTTCTGTTTCTTCTAACACAGTTACCATTTCGTCAACAGTAAAAGTATTAAGCACTTTTGCAAGTTTTAATATCTTTTCTTTAATCATAAATTTATCCTATTCATTGTTACCATATATTAAAGAACTTAATTTAAATTGTTCTTGAGCCAATAAATGCTTGTATTTGCTGTATGTATTGTCAACAGAATAAAGCCCGAGTTGCAGGGTGACATACTCAATTGAAAAGCCTTTATGAATTAACAATGCTCCATAAGTATCCCTAAGAATATTAAATGTTATTTTTTCTAATCCAGCACATGTAGTAATCTTATTGAGGTCACAAATGGAAAAATTTTCAGATTTGAGTTTACTTGGGTCGTTAAAAACATATTTAATTCTTTGTGATTGCTTTTTATTTATATTTTCTAGTAGATTTAAGATGTCATCAGGCAAATTTACGTTTCTTATACTGTACTTTGTTTTATGCTTACAAATTTTGCTATTAGTATAATATCTGTCGACAGTAATAATTTTATTTGTAAAATCTACTTGATCCCAGCTTAATGCTAGAAGCTCTCCTTTAGTGAGTCCTGTAGATATGAGTATGAATAAAAATGTATAAAACTCAGTATTGAAAGACTTTGCTGTCAATAATAACTTTTGGATCTCATTAAGGCATAAAACCTTGATTGTTTTATACCGATCCTTTTTATCATATTTGAATTTATCTGAGAGATTTTCAGCTTTTAATATTTCCTTATTGTATTCATTGACAATATTTCTGGTAAGATTAACTATCTTATTAACCTTGCTATTTGAGGCTCCAGATTCCTGCAGATTTAATGCAAGGTTATTTATTAAGTTTATCGTTATTTTTTCTACAGGGAGATCCTTAAAATACGGTAGGAGATAGTTTCTTACTTTTGACAGATAGCCTCTATATGTCGAATGCTTAAGATTGTTTCTTATAAATTCAAGATATTTATAAGCAGCATCATTAAAACTAATCTTATTGATATTTAAATTATTAGTTTGTCTTTTTCTTGATCTATAAAAATCAATCTCTGACTTTGAATATTTTTCATACAATTTTTTCATAAAAAGTTCAGGCTCAGGAAAATCCATCAATTTATTTTTAGAAGATTCTTTTAAAAACTCTATTTTTAATTTTTCATAACATTCCTCTAAACTTGGAATATTACTGGATAAATACTTATCAATAAACTTCGGATTATAGATAGAAAGATTTTTAATTTTTTTTATATACCGATAAGAATATTTGGCTGTAAGCCCTTTTAAGCCATAGTGATTGTATTCATTTCTAGCTCTAATTACGCTGTGATATGAAGTTTTCAAATCAGGATGCTTCTTATTCCAAAGCTCTATAAATTCTATTAAAGCGTTACCTCTTAAAAATTTTGAAGCTTTAAGAATTTGAATATATTTATCAACTTTTTTCCTGTGTTTTTCTGATAATCTGCTATATTCCTGATAAAACTCATCATCTTTTTTAAATAATTTAATATCTTCGAGAATTTTAGGATTCAAATTGTTTCTTTTTAATTCACATTTATCAACGTAAAAATACAGATTATCTCGTTTTTTTAACAGATTGCTTATAACAAGTTGATCAAGAGCTTGATTTATAGAAGATTCGTCATTCTCCAGTAATACTGAAACATCATTAAACGTAAAATTATTTAAGCCTTTAGCCAGCTTTATAATCTTCTGCTGAATCATACGGTACAAACTCCTTTAGTGTTATTTCATCAATCATATTTATTTCATTTGCAGAAGCAATTTGCTCTGCTTTGTTTATAAGTTTTACTATTTGCCTAAATCTGCTGGTATTATTGTAAATATAGTCAATGGCACATTCAGTCATTTTCACTTCGCTTAATTGATTGACTATATCTTTAATATCTTCTTTTCTGAATTCTTCAAATTTAAGTTTTTCAGAAATTCTATCGTATAAATGTCGATATCTGATTAACTTTTTATCTGCCATTGCCATTCCAACAAGTATTATTGGAACTCCAGTCTTGTCATGTACATCTCTTAAAGTTTCAATAACCTGAGACTCTCCTGTTAAATAATCAACTTCATCAATAACAATTGTTCTTGGAGTTTCTTTTAATTGATTTACGCATTGTTTAAAAAGATCAGAATTTTTATTACCCGGATATTCACCCAATTCCTCAATTAATTCTTCTAATAGCCATCTACCTGTCATAAGCTTTGTGCTTCTGATAAAAACAGCATCATTCTGCATCACCCACCAAAGTATGGCTTGTGTTTTACCAAGGCCGGGTTCTCCATACACCAGACCAAACCCTGGAACTCCTTCTGCTCTATTTTGAAGGTTATTCATCATATTTATCAGGTTTTTAACATTTTGAGTTTTTACAAATACTTTCTTCATTCTTTATTTAACCTCATTAATCTTTGTCTTTTAACTCTAATCATCGTTTAGGCCTCTCCATATATCATTGTGTATTCATCTGATTTTTTATAGACTTCAACCCACCTCCTATCAGCTTGATTTATACAACCTTGCTTTAAATGCCATTCAAATCTTTCAAATTTTGACTTAAATATCGGTCTTGCTAAAACTTGATTCGGTATAATTTTTGGAATTAATTTTGGTGTTTCCTGAATAACAGGAGTTTGGTGTAAATCATCAATTAGATGCTTTTCAATCATATTAATGTCCTCTGCTTTAAAGTACTGCTTAACCGCTTTTAGTGTTTTATTTCTGAGCTGTCTCTGTTTAACTATTTTTTGCTTGTAATCTTCAATGTCTTTAATATCTCCAAGATGTTGAGCCATTGGATGAGTGGGCATAACCCTGTATGCCTTACATAAATATTCACCTTTCATTGAATAAACCTTTATGTAGCTAATATCAAATAGACTATATTTGATGATTGCTTTATCCCTTATGCCATAAAGAGAATCATCAAAGTAATCACTCTTTAAAAATCTAATTCCGTTTCTGCCTATGGTTTTTATTTCCATCGCAAGCATTAGATCATCAAGCTCCTGTTCATCTATTTCCTGCTTTTTAACTTCTGCTAAAACTTCAGCTATTGTTTTATTAGGAACATTCGGGCAGGGCTGGCTGTGTTTATACTCAAGCCAAGTTTCAATAAGCTGAATTGCTTCTTGAATAGTCGGTACATAACCGTTATGAATTTCTTTATGTAGTTCTTCATTTCGCTTTAAATAAGCTGGCTTATTTTCTATTGATGAGCCTATGTATGAAGGTAAAAGCTTTTCAAAGCTTTCTTGAAACTCAAGGAAGAACCTTTCTATTACTTTTGCCCTTGCGTTATATGGAGTTGCATAGACCGGTTTGATTCCAAGCTTTCCGTAAATTCCGTTAAATCCTAACTCCTCAAAGTTTTTATCTCCTGTAAAAAACTTTGCCCTGAATGCTTTGCCGTTATCTTGATAAACTATATCCGGAATCTTGCCAAGTCTTAAAATTGAGTTTCTTAAGGCAGAGACAATACTTTGCGTGCATTCTTCGAGCATAATTTCATATCCAACAAGACCTGCCGATTTCCAGTCGAGAAATCCAACTAATGTTGCTCTGCAGGGTTTTCCGTTAAAAGGATTTATTACTTGAAAGTTTAATTTATGTCCGTCTGAGATTAAAATTTGTCCGACATCAAGTATTGAAGCATCACGAACTATATATGGTTCGACTTTATCTCTTAATGCCTTCTGGCCTTCACGAGATAAAATCCACTTATCATAATTATATTTTTTAAACCACTCAGCATACCTTCTAAAAGTAACTTCTTTTGCTGTAATATCTATGCCTCTTGTCTGCAGGATATGTTTTGTAAGGCTTATTGCTTTTCCAACACTGAAGCGATTCTGATTAAGGAGGAGTTTCATAAAGATTCTGATCTCCTCATCAGTAAGGCTGGTTCTATATTCTGTATCACTTGAATAATTGTATTCAGGAACGAGTCTTGTCCAGTCATCGCAGGTAAGCGTACCCAGTGACTGTTTCCACCTATAAAGTGTACCTATTGAAACCTTACCTATCGTTTGAAATATATTTGCGTGAAATTCTCCCGAATTATATAACTGCAGGAAGTCTTTATTTGCAGCTCCAACTGCTCCACGCTCTCTTCTGAACCTATCCCAGAGTTTTAAAAGGTCCAATCTTGCTAATGCAATTTTCCTTATATGCTCAGGTATAATCTTTTCTTGCTTTGGTTCAATCTTGATAAGTTCTTGCTGGGATTCTGATAGAACAAGATCTTTATAATATTCATCCAAATATTTCTGCTGGATTTTAGGCTCCAGCGAAGATAACAAAATCTTGTAACTCTTACCTCCTCTGGTGTTACAAGCTTTAGTAATATATTTCTTTTTCCTTATTGCAAGTCTGACTGCTCTTTCAGTTATTCCTTTCAGCTCTGCCACAATATCAACATCAAGCCAGCAATCTTGTACATTTAAAATGCCGTTATTCATTGACGACTCCATCTAATCTAATGTTGTTGTCAATGTTAAATCGGAATTCTCAGAATGGAACTGTTTTAGAGTAATTTGTGTTCATTTATGTCTGAATAAAAGATTATAAATCCTGAAAAAATAGGCAGCTTTTCCTAAACTTGCTTCCGAGTTTTAACCAGTGATTAAAATCCTATTAACTACCGGTTAAATACCCATTAAAAATTGGCAAAATTTATCACAAGCTCATCCATCTTAAGCCTAAATTATCTGCCCATGTAACTTACAGGAAGATTGGTAATTATCACTTCGGTTTTGAAAGCTCTGATTCGAATCAATTATAAAAATAAAATGGCAGTTTTTTAGAATATTAGCGTATTAGCTCTTTTAAAAAGTATTTAAACTTCCGCCCAGAAACATAAAGTAAGATTTCCGACTTTTTCCGACGTGCGGACTTAGAGAAAAAATGTCCTATTTTTTACCACCTCGGCAAGACCATTAATATATCTATAATACAGGTGCAAATTTAAATAACTTAACGTCAATTTTTTTGAAAAAATAATGCGGAAAAGTGGACACAATCCGGCAATTTTCCCGTCAGGTCGGAAGCGCAAAAATCAGGCTAAGATACTAGCAACGGGCGAGAAACGGCTAAGTCTGCAAAATTCCGAAAAGTCCTGGCAAAGGACAGCCTGTTTTTTTTCCTTTTTTATATTTAAGGTTATTAATTTTAATTACAGGGTCCAAAACCAGCGGAGATTTTAATATTTCTATTTCATTACTAAGATTTGAGGAACCGCCCAGCAGACTTGACATTCCTCCACCACCAATATCAACTGCATCAGATATAATAAAAGGATTTATATCTGCAAGGTTCGTGGAACTACTTTTATTTATCAGTAATTTAGCTTCAGTTTCATACTTTTTAGGCATTAATATAGTTAATAATCCCGATAAAATAATAGCTAACACAAAACATGTTATGATTAAACTTTTTCTATAACAGATTATTCGCCATATTTTATTAAAATCTATTATAATTTCATCACTATTCTGATTATTATTAAACTGATTTTCCATTTTTTCCCCTCTAAACTGTTTAAAGCGTTGTCCATAAATATATTATAACTTTTCAAGATCGAATGTCCAAAATTTTGTATTTTTAAAAAATCTTAGAAATAATTTCAAAAATGAAATTTTACTTTCTGGCAATAATCACTCTGTCAATATCACTAAAATCTTTAATTATTTGTATATCAACAAAGCCGGCTTCTTGTAGTAATTCTGAAATATAATGGGACTGAGAAATGCCTATTTCTACTGCCAGGTAGCCAGCAGAGTTTAACTTTTCTTTGGATTGCCTGATAAGTTCTTTATAAAAAGATATTCCTTTTTCATCATCAACAAACAGGGCAAGGTGCGGTTCATGCCCTGAAACCTCAATTTGCAGGCTTTCTCGATCTTTAAGCGGAATATAGGGCGGATTTGAGATAATAAAATTAAAGGTTTCATCTATATCCTTTAAAATATCAGAACGTTGGAATTCAATTTTATCAGCAATATTAAGCTTTTGTGCATTAAATTTTGCTATATCGAGGGCTTTTTTAGAAATGTCAGAAGCTGTAATGTTATAATTATTAGATCCTGAAATGAATTCAGGATGACACTTATTATATAAATTTTTAGCCAGCATGCAGGCTATGCAGCCTGAACCTGTACCAATGTCTATTATAGTTAAATTCTTCTTTTTGCTTGCCTTAATGAGTTTTATGACTTCTTCCACCAGAATTTCCGTTTCTGGTCTTGGGATTAGAACATTTTCATCAACATAAAATTCATACCCCATAAAAAAAGCTTTATTTACAAGATACTGAACCGGAATTTTCTCATTTATTCTTTTTTGAACCAGCTCTTTGAATTTTTTTTCAAGATTTTCAGGCACTTTCTGCTTTGGATTAATTAGCATATCCTTTTTTGAAAGTCCAAAAACACATTCAACAAGAATATTGGCCTCTATTGAGGCTTCATTTTTAGCAATTCCACTATTTATTAATTCTAAAACCGCCTGATGTCTGATATTGTTGATTGAAGAACCTGTCATAAGATTGTTTCATTTCTTGATTATTATTATCTGAAACCATCTTATCTTTTACCATAACACCAAGTTTTATAGCAATAGGAGTTAACAGAGCAGTTGCCGCATACGTTCCAAATGCCCATCCCATACGACCTTTATAATTTTTAATCATTTCAGGAGTAACGGATTTATGCTGTTCAGCATATTTTTCTAGATAGCCTAAGCCTCTCAATGAAGCACTTGCCTCGGTTATAAGTGTTGGAACAAAGCTCAGGAAAGAAATTGTACCTATATGTTTATTTACCCAATCACCAATATTATTTTGTTCACCGGAATTTCTATGCCAGAATGCAAG
>JAQVCB010000075.1 GCA_028689995.1 Candidatus Gastranaerophilales bacterium | reverse complement strand
ATACGTTTTTCAAGTATATCAGTTGTGGGATTTGAGATTCTTGTATAGATATTGCCTTCTTTTTCAAGATTAAAAAGAGCAGCAGCATCCTGAGAATCTTCAAACATAAAGGAGGATGTCTGATATATCGGCACAGCCCTTGAATGAACAGCAGAATCTACTTCATGTCCTCCGTGTACTGCTAGTGTATCAAAATTCATATTTACCTCCATGATGTTTAATTCTGTCAGTTATTTTTTTATTTAGCTAATTATACTACACTGAGAGACCGAAATAATTTTACACAATAATAATTTGTAAAAATCCGTTTAGCTTTGAAAAAGAACAAAATATATCAAGACTGATGCATAACTACCAAAATATCATTTTTTTCATATCCAGCCTATAGCCGCTACAACAGGGCAAAACCCTGAATGAGTTTTAAAAGTAAAACTCATCGTTTCTCTTTTAACGCTGCCGCTTGTACGTTAAAAGGTAAAATAGATGAATAGTTATTAACAAAAATTATAGTTATGCAGCAGTCGCAAATTAATAAATTACTGTTTGAGGTAAATAAAATGTCAGACCGTATAAAATGGCTTGATATTGCAAAAGGTATCGGTATTATATTTGTTATTTTTGCTCATGTTTTAACAATTTCTCCCGCACTCTTGAACTACATATATTCTTTTCATATGCCCCTTTTCTTTTTTATCTCAGGGTATTTATTTTCTGACACAAAATATAAAACTTTAAAGGATTTTTCAAAGAAGAAAGCCCAGACACTTTTAGTGCCTTACTTTATTTTTTCTGCTGTATCTTTCATTTACTGGGCGTTAATACAAACAAGGATGGGAGATGATATACAGCATCCAAATCTTTTTCATGCCTTTATAGGAATATTTTATTCAAATCCGGCCGATCATGCCATGTCATATAATGTAGCTCTATGGTTCTTAACTTGCTTGTTTTGCACTGAAATACTTTTCTTTATAGTTAAAAAAAGAAATGAAAATAAACATCATTTAATAATAAGTCTCGTATTATTTTCAATTTTAGGCTATCTTTACAGTCTTTATGTGCATTTTAACCTTCCCTGGAGTATAGATGTCGCTTTTAGTGCTGTTGTTTTTTATGGAGTCGGGTATTTATTTAAAACTGTTAACAAAAATGATTATTTTCTTCAAAAATTTTCCAGGATTCCCGTACTATTAATTGTTGTAGCGGTAAATTATTTTTTAAGCCAGATAAATCATGAAATTGATATGGCTTCTAATGAACTTCATAATTATTTTTTATTTTACACAGGAGCATTTCTTGGAATTTTTAGTTGGATATCTGTTTCATTCCTAATTAAAGAATCTAAATACCTGTCATATATCGGTAAAAATTCATTGATTATATTTGGTCTGCATCTTAAAGTTCCGGCAGATTTTTTGGACCACAAGCTTCTTGAAATAAATGCAAGAATGGTCAATGGAAATATCTACGGAATAATTAATACAATTATAACTTTGCTGTTCATGATTCCGGTTATTTGGGTAATAAACAGATTCTTTCCGTTTATTACAGGTAAAGGCAGAAAAATTGCGGATGAACTAACTGTAAAAGAAGAAATATCTATAGAAGATTAAACATTTTTTTAATAAAATTTATCATTTTAAAAAATGATTTTTGCTTAATAAATTTGCAATAAAAGCAATATGTCCTAAAATTTAAAGTAAATATATTATAATTATTAACAAATAATATATTTACTTTAAGAATGAAATTTTTTAATAAGAATAAATGGAAGGAAGTTTATGTCAGAAGCAACTCTTGAAAAAACAACCGGAATTATAACTCAGATTATTGGCCCTGTAGTAGATGTAGAATTTCCAAATGGCCAGTTGCCTGAAATCTATCACGCACTAATTATTGATGATATAGCACCAAATGGTCAGAAATTTCATCTTGTAACAGAAGTTCAGCAGCTTCTCGGTGAAAATAGAGTAAGATCCGTTGCTATGTCAAGCACTGACGGTCTTGCAAGAGGAATGAAAGTTATAAATACAAATGAACCGATTAAAGTTCCTGTTGGACCCGGAACATTAGGCAGAATTGTAAATGTACTGGGTGAACCGGTCGATGAAGTTGGACCTGTTGAGTCTGATATCTATCTTCCTATTCACAGGCCAGCGCCAAAACTTGTTGACCAGAATACAAAAACAGAAATTTTTGAAACAGGCATTAAAGTTATAGATCTTCTTCAGCCTTATCCAAAAGGTGGTAAAGTTGGATTATTCGGTGGAGCCGGTGTAGGCAAAACAGTTGTCATTCAGGAATTAATCCACAATATTGCACAGGAACATGGTGGTGTGTCAGTATTTGGCGGTGTTGGAGAAAGAACAAGAGAAGGAAATGACCTCTGGAACGAATTTAAAGAATCAGGAGTTATTGATAAAGTTGCTCTTGTTTACGGTCAGATGAATGAACCTCCGGGTGCAAGGATGAGGGTTGGTCTTACTGCTCTTACCGTTGCTGAATATTTCAGAGACATATCAAAACAGGATGTGCTTCTATTTATTGATAATATATTCAGATTTACACAGGCCGGTTCAGAAGTATCAGCTCTTCTTGGTCGTATGCCAAGTGCTGTTGGTTATCAACCAACCCTTGCGACAGAAATGGGAGAACTTCAAGAAAGAATTACAAGTACAATGGACGGATCAATTACATCCGTTCAGGCTATTTATGTTCCTGCGGATGATCTTACCGATCCTGCTCCTGCAACAACATTTGCATTCCTTGACGCTTCAACAGTTCTTTCAAGACAAATCTCGGAATTGGGAATATATCCTGCTGTTGATCCGCTTGCAAGTAACAGCCGTGTACTTGATCCAAGAATTGTAGGAGAAGAACACTATAGCACCGCAAGGGGTATTCAGCAGATTTTGCAAAGATACAAAGATTTACAGGATATTATTGCCATTCTCGGAATGGATGAACTTTCAGAAGATGATAAAATAACTGTGGGCAGGGCAAGAAGACTTCAGAAATTCCTGAGTCAACCATTTTTCGTTGCAGAAATATTTACCGGATTCCCGGGTAAATATGTAAAACTTGCCGATACAATAAAAGGATTTAAGGAAATCCTTGAAGGAAAACATGATGACCTTCCTGAACAGGCTTTCTATATGGTAGGAACCATTGAGGAAGCAAGAGAAAATGCGGAAAAAATGGCTAAAGGTTAATTATAATGGCAGATAAGAAATTACATTTAAAAATAATTACCCAGGAAAAAATTCTCGTCGAAGAAGACGTAGATGCTGTATATTCCAGAGCAATAGACGGTGATTTTGGTATACTGCCAGATCATATACCATATATGACGGCTCTTGATATAAATACTACAAAATACATAAAAGGTAATATAACAGAATACGTATCGACTATGGGCGGTATATTTCAGGTAAGCAATAATAATGTAACTATATTGTCTGATACAGCAGAACTTGGCAGAGAAATAGATATTCCAAGAGCCAGAGCAGCAAAAGAAAGAGCTGAAGCACGTCTTAGAACCGGAGCCAGAGATGTTGATGCAGAAAGAGCTCAGGTTGCACTTCATAAGGCAATAGCCAGAATACAGGCAGCTTCAAAAATGAGACAGGGCTAACAAATATTTTCTATAACAAAATATTTGAGACTTTATAACTTCAAGAAAGTTTTCATTAAATGGTATTTGAATTAACTCTTTCTATCTATAAATTAAGAAAACGTCAATTAATTGGAACAATTTTTAACCGGTATAAATAATGAAACTCCATATAGCGCATCTTTATCCTGAATTATTAAATATTTATGGCGACAAAGGCAATGTAACAGCCTTTTTAAAAAGATGCCTGTGGCGTGATATTCAGGCTGAAATTACTGAAATAAATCCAGGAGATCAGATTGACCCTGAATTATATGATTTTTATTTTATCGGTGGAGGACAGGATGCTCAGCAAATTGCTGTTGCAGATGAACTTCAAATACAAAAAGAAACTTTACATCAGGCAGCAAATAACGGTGCTGTTTTTCTGGCAATATGCGGAGGCTACCAGCTTTTAGGACATTACTACAAACCGCATAACGGTGATAAACTTGCTGGAATTAGTATTTTGGATGCTTATACAGTTGCAGGAAATACTCGATATATAGGAAACGTAACTGTAAATATAAATATTCCTCATTCAAACCTGAATACACTTGTAGGGTTCGAAAATCACAGCGGACTTACATATTTGCAGGGCGATACAAAACCTCTTGGAACTGTTAAAGTAGGAAACGGCAATAACGGCAGTGATAAAACAGAGGGGGCTGTTTACAAAAATGTTTTCGGCACATATTTGCATGGCTCTTTATTACCTAAGAATCCTCATTTTACCGATTATTTAATAAAACTTGCTCTGGAAAAAAAATACGGTAAAATTCAACTTTCCGAACTGCCTGATGACATTGAATTACTGGCGCATAAAAATGCTGTAAATAAAAAATATTAACAGAGCTATTTTTTGCAGAGGAAATATGGAAAAAATTTTTGATGTTACTTTAACTTTAAAAGAAAATATCACTGTATATCCGGACGATCCGACATTTAACATTGAATATCTGGCTAAAACAGTTACTGATGGCTATAATTTAACTAAAATAGATTTATGCAGCCATACAGGAACTCATATTGACGCGCCTGCTCATTTTATACAGGATGGTGCTTCAATAGACGAGTTACCGCTTGATGTTTTAATAGGAAAAGTTCTTGTTTTAGACTTTACAAATGTTGATTTTATTGATTTACAAAATCTGAAATCAATTGATCTTGATAAATACAAAAGAATCCTGTTTAAAACTTCCAATTCAAATATTCTGGAAAAAAATATTTTCAGCAAAAATTATACTTATATTACGCCCGAAGCTGCGCAATATCTGGTTAAAAAGGATATTAGACTAATAGGGTTTGATTATTATACAATAGATAAATATAATTCAAATAATCTCTCTCATAAAATATTACTAAAAAATAACGTAATAATAATTGAAACGATTAACTTGAACGGCATTAATGCAGGTGAATATGAACTTATCGCTCTGCCGTTGAAAATAAAAGCAGAAGGATCTCCTGCAAGAGTAATTTTAAGAAGGAAATAATTGATGGCTGAAAGCATTATTAAAAATAGCAAAATAGTAGATGCAATGGAAAAAAATAAAATTTTTGCGGTTGTAAGAACAGATAAAGCGCAAAAATCGATAGATATTTCAAAAGCATTGATTGATGGCGGCATTAATATAATTGAGATAACAATGGGCTACGAAGATGCCTCTTATGCCATACAGGAACTCTCTAAAAATGAAAACGTTTCAATTGCTGCTGGTTCTGTAATCACGGCAGAACAAGCCGAAAAAGCAATAAAAGCAGGTGCTAAACTCATTGTTTCTCCTATTCTGGAAATGAGGTTAGTTAAATTATGCAGAGCTAAAAAGATTCCAATTGTTACAGGAGCAGCAACACCGACTGAAGCTTATAATGCATGGAAATTAGGCGTTGATATAATTAAAATATTCCCTGCAAAAGCACTTGGAGGCCATGCTTATATTAAAGATATTCTTACTCCAATGCCATTTTTACACTTAATGCCGACAGGCGGAGTTGATTTTGACAATTTTACAGATTATCTTAATGCAGGAGCTGTTGCTGTCGGTATGGGAAATGCTTTTTACGCTGATAAAACAGATTTTTCATCTATCACAAAAAAGGCAAAAACAGCAATGGATAAGCTGAATAATTATTTTGAAAAAAATAATTATCCCTGTTAAAGATGTTAACGAAATTGACCTTATAATAAATTCAAGGTTAAATGGATTAAAATAATTACCATAAAAAATAACAAGGTTTTTAAGCTTATCCGTACAGTGCAAATACAAATTAAAGAGAGTAGGACTAAAAATTTATGGCAGACAGTATAGATATTATTTCTATTGGTGAAGGCATGATTGAACTTTCCTCGGGCGAAAGTCTCATACAAGCTGAAACATTGCATAAATATTTTGGTGGAGATTCCATAAATACAGCTGCCGCTGCGGCAAGATTAGGTTCGAAAGTTGGATATATAACCAAAATTGGAAATGACTTATTTCAAGAATATCTTCTTGATGCATGGCAGGCCGAAAATATTGATATAAGCTATGTCAGACTGGTTGAAGGATATAATGGTCTTTATTTTCTCTCAAGACAAAAAAGCGGAGAAAAAGAATTCGCCTATTATAGAAAGAAAAGTGCCGCCACAACACTTTCAATAGATGATATTCCTGAAGAGTATATAGAAAGATCATCTATAGTTTTCTCAACCGGAATCACCCAATCACTGTCAGAATCTGCAAAAGATGCTGTTAAAAAAGCCTTTTCAATTGCTAAAGAAAAGGGCTGCACAGTTGCATATGATCCAAATTTCCGCTCAAGGCTCTGGAGTGTTGATGAAGCAAAAGAAGCTCTCAATGAAGTTATTGATTATATTGATATAATTTTATTGAGCGCCGCTAATGATGCAGAAAAACTTTTTGATCTTTCATCTTCAGATAAAATAATAAAATTCTTCTGGGATCAGGGAATTCAGACTGTAGCTGTTAAAATGGGCAAAGACGGAAGTTTTATAGGATATAACGGTGAAATTAAACTTATACCACCTCTTGATGTAGCTGTTGTAGATACAACAGGTGCAGGTGATGCTTATAATGGCGGATTTTTACATGGAATAACAGCGGGATACACTCCGTTTGAATCAGCAAAACTGGCATGCACAGTAGCAAGTTTTCAAATACAGGGACTTGGAGCAATCAAGCCTCTTCCTTACAAAAATGAAGTATACACCGAATTCAAACGCAGTGATATGTAGTTTTTGTACGCTAGTGTCAAAAGCCTCAAATTTTTTAAATTTGAACTTTTAAGACTACTTTTAATTAATTTTTTTTAAAACAACACCCTGCATCGGAGATAGAGTTACTTGCTCTACAGGTGTATTATCAATGGTTTTATAAGTATTTGGAGAAAGCTGTATAGTTTTAATTTGGTCTGTATCGTTTAAAAGCACTGTGGCTCTTGAATAATCTCTTTCAAGCACAAGATTATCCCTTCTTTTTGCAGGTCCAAGAGAAGATCCTATTTTTCCAAGTTTGTTTAACAATTCAAAATACTGAGGAGAATCATTAGGTATTCCCCATATATTGTCTGTTAATAACACGGCCGGCAGATAAAAATTTGTTACCCTGTAAAAATTGCTGCCTGTATAAGAGCCATATTTAAGAGTATCAAGGTTTAACTGACGATAATTATTTGCCTGTTTTGAAAGATCAAAATAACTGTCCAAACTTTTTTTTGTAGGTTGCAGCCTGCTTTCAAGCATCGTAATATCTCTTATTTGATAGAGAGCATAAGGAGGAGAATTTCCTACAATAATTTTGTTATATCCAATTACATTTCTGGCTTTTTGTAGAGTTGTTTCCCAACCTTCCTGAATTTGTCTGAATCTTACAGGAGAAATATTAAAATTCTGCCAGTTTGATCTCCATAAATTATCAACAAATATGCCGTCCATTCCCTGATCTGTAATTTTTTTCATTCTTGCAACGTAATAATCCTGCCATATTGATTTGGTAGGATCCATCATATATCTTTTAGTTCCGTAATCTTTTCTATATGAATAAACAAGCTGACCTTTGTCATCTTTAAGCAATGCCTCGGGATGTTTTTGAGCCCAATCAGTAATAGTTTTCTGATAACTCCACACATCAGAAATATTTAAATATTGCAAAACCTTAACTTTTGAATTCAAGTCCTTTATCTTTTTCGCATATACGTAACTGCTGTCTCCGTCAACAAAAAGATCTTCCGTTTTATTAATGATCACCATATCAAGATTTGCAAGATTATTAATTATTCCGGGATTTTGCCTGATTTTTTTAGTTGAAATCTGGTTCATTGCTACTTTTGGAGATTCAAGTGAATACAAATATTTGTTTGAAGGATGAGGTTTTAAGGTAACTGAATTTATAAATCCACAACCAATTAAAATTAGAATAATTACGATACTTACTCTATATAACATAAGTTTTACCTGTAAATTTTAATAATTGTAAGATTTTAATTTAAAGAATAAATTCAGGAATAAGCCATATATACATAAATACTTGACCAGTTAACTTATACCACTTCAAAAATGAATTTGGGATTTTAACAACAAATAAAAAATGGTATTCGGTAATAGGAGCGTTATTTTCGGAGGCGTTGTACGGTAGTGGGAGTGTAAAAAAACTGAAGCTGCTGCGATCAGCAGGAGCTGGAGGTTTTTAATAACTCGTTCAAGCCTTCAAAATATAAACTCGTTTTAGTATATATTTAAGTGATCACGAATAGTTAAATAGCTCTTATTTTCTATTTGTCAGCACGATTCTAACGGATGTAAATAGTGATGGAAACTAACCGTTTCAGTCACTTTGACAGTGAATGATGAGGACATAAGACAAAACTAAAAAGTGAGTTTTTTGATTTCATCAACAGTCCCATTTATTGTTTTTTTATATCTGATACAATAAGTAAATAAATTAGTTGATAAGTTATGAATTACCTCTGAAGACAGGAATAAATATATGAAAGAAGAATTATCAAAAGTTTTAGAAAAAAATGAAGTCATTTTTCCGTTTTTAGACAAACCCGTTAAAGTATACCATCTTGAAAACGGTCATACTATTGTAATTGCTCAAAAACAGGGTGAACTTGTAAATGTCAGTACCTGGGTAAAAACAGGTTCAATAAATGAAGATAACAAAATAACCGGAATATCACATTTTCTCGAACATTTAATGTTTAAAGGTACTCCAAAGCATCCAGCAGGAGAATTTGACAGAATTCTTGAAGCAAGAGGCGCTATTGTTAATGCAGCTACCTGGAAAGATTATACTTTTTATTATGTAACTCTTCCAAAAGGCGAAAATGATGAATATTTTAAAGAAGCTCTTGATCTTCATGCAGATATGATGCTGAATGCAAGTTTGCCTGAGGAAGAAATAGGTCCTGTTTTTAATTTTAAAAATCCTCAAGTCGAAGAAAAACGTGAAAGATATGTTGTAATAGAAGAAATAAGGATGCGTGATGATCAGCCCTGGACAATAACTTATGATGAACTTAATAATCTTATGTATACAGAACATCCTTACAGGAGAGATGTTATTGGAACAGGCGATGTAATATCATCCGTACCTAGAAAAACAATTGATGAGTACTATAAAAAATGGTACACGCCTGAAAATATGGTGACAATAATAGTTGGAGATGTGGATGCTGACCAGACACTTGATGAGATAAGAAACAAATTTGCATTTAAAAAATTGTCTCCTTCAGTAAAGCCTGAATATCCGCCGGAACCTGATCAAACACAACCAAGATATATTGAAAAAACAGGAAATTATAATACAGGATTTTTAATGTTCGGTTTTCATGGACCAAAAGCAGATAATTTAAAAGATTCGATATCTCTGGATGTACTGAGTATTATTCTTGGAGAAGGCAACAGTTCAAGACTTTATCATAATTTGATAGAAAAACCCGATAAACCTGTTTTTAATGTGGTTGGAACAACACAATACCAATTTAAAGACGGCAATACTTTTTTTGTTCAAGCAAATTTCAGACCTGATCAAAAAGGTATGGCTAAAGAGCTTTTAAGAAATGAATTCAGGAATATAGTTGATTTTCCTGTATCAGAAGAAGAACTTCGTAAGGCAAAGAAAAAATTAAAATCAAATTTTGCTGAAGAATCTGAAACCGTCTCTAAAATTGGAGAGTCAATAGGTCATTATTTAACCATATGCGATAATATTACCTGTTATACCGAGTATCTAAAGGTACTTGATACTATAACGATACAGGATATTTTAGCGGCAGCAAAGGAATATCTTGATTTAAATAAAGTCAGTATTTCTATTTTATTACCTAAAGGGCAATAATAAGAGCATACATTAGCATATTAAGTGAGGAAAATATAATGAATTCTTTTGATATATCCATATTAAGTAATGGAATAAAAGTCATTACAAGGAAGAATAATAACACTCCGCGAACGGCAGTTAATTTATTTATCAATTCAGGAATTAAATGCGAAACAAAAGCAGGTGAAGCAAGTCTTTCAGGCAGATTGCTTCTTCAGGGGACCGACACCAGAAACGCTGAAGAAATTGCAAAAGAACTTGATAATAATGCCATTGAAATGAGCGTTGACACAAAACAGGATTATACAAAGGTAAGGACAGTATTTTTAAATGAAGATTTTGATAAAGCCATTAATATTCTTGCAGACGCAACACAAAATTCTACATTTGAAAAAGCTGAAAAAGAGTCAGTCAAATTAAAAGGTGAGATAGAGATGGATCTTGATTCTCCAAGAACCAAAGCGATAGACAACCTCATTAAAAATATTTATCCTGATCATCCTTATGGAAATACTCATACAAAAATTTTAAATGATCTTCCAGAAATAAACATGGATTTATTAAAAGAATTTTACTATTCAGCTCTTATGCCGGATGCAATGACATTTGCAGTAGTTGGTGATATTGATAAAGACAGCATCATTAATACATTCGAATCAAAGTTTGGGAGCATAAAGAAAGATTCAAACAAATGTACAGTTAAAATACCGGATGCTATTCGGGAAAACAAAACTGTTTTAATTAAAAAGGCTGACGCTGCTCAGGCTCAGATAGTCAAAGGCTGGATTGTACCGGATATAGCAAGTGAAGATTTTGCTCCTCTGGCAATTTTTAACACGATACTTGGAGCAAGCGGACTTAGTTCAAGACTTTTTGTGGAATTAAGAGACAAAAAAGGGTTAGCTTACCATGTCAGAAGTACATTCGAACCTTTCAAACATTCAGGAACTTTTTCTGTATATATTGGAACGGCTCCTGTTAATATAAATATTGCTCTGGAGGGTTTCAATACAGAAATTAAAAAACTTCAGGAAGAACTTGTTTCTAAAAAAGAACTTGAAGATGCCAGGAGTAATTATCTTGGGAAACGGGCTTTTTACCATGAAACTAATGCTCAGCAGGCTCATTATCTTGGATATTATGACATTATAGGCTTGGGTGCTGATTACGATAATATTGTTCCTGAAAAAATTAAAAAAGTCAGTGAAAAAGATATAAGAGAAGTTGCAAACAAATACCTGTCAAGTAATTCTGTAATATCCATTCTTGCTCCAGAAGAATATCTTGGAAATTTTTAATTTTTATCCTCGTATAAATTAATCTCATTAAATATAAAGATATACAATTTACATATCTTAACTTATTATTAATTAGAAGCTGTCTTGTTAAAGTTGAATCGCCTTGCCAAGCAAGCCGCTTGCAACTTTAACCGCAGTCCAAAAATCGAGCCTGTATTTATATCATAATTTAATTTTTACATTTTTAGCCAGACAGGCTCTTAAACAAAATGTAAGAATAATTATATTATAGACTGGATTTACTATTTAAATATCCTGATTTATTATTTAATTCAAATTTATACTATGAGACCACTGCATAACTATAATTTTTGTTAAAAAATTAAAATTTTCGGTCAACCTTTGTAAAAGCGAAAGCCGTACAGAGCGAGCTTTGCCCGATCGTAACGGCTGTAGGCTGGATATGAAAAAACGATATTTTGGTAGTCATGCATCAGTCTTGATATTTAATTAAATCAGAACTTTTTAGATTTTTTTCTAAAATAAATCTAGCTTTTTTTAGAAGATCATTTATAATTAAATTTAGAATAAATATTATTCTTTTATATTTTTATTTATGAATTAAATAAAGTAAGAGTTTTTAAAATAAGAGGAAAAATTATGTTTGTGAGCAGATCAAAAAAAGGTTTCACACTTGCTGAAGTTCTTATTACACTTTTGATAATCGGAGTAATTGCTTCTATCGTTATTCCTGCATTAGTCGGAGATACCCAGCAAGCTGAACTAAAAGTAGGAGTAAAAAAAGCTGTTGCTACATTAAATCAGGCTCTTACAATGTCTATTGCACAGGATGCTAAAGACGCAAGCGCTATTACTAATACTACTTTAATTAATATTTTTGCTAACAAATTAAATTACGTTACATTATCAGCTAGTTCAATTACAACAGCTGATGGTATGCAGTTTACATTCTTTACAAACGCTACTGGCACTACAAGCTGCGATCCGATTACTAGTACTGTAGATATTATTACCACTGCTTCATGCTATGTTCTTGTAGATGTTAACGGATCCAAGAAACCTAATAAAGTATCACAAGCTGGTCTTTTTAAAGATCAATATTACATTATTGTCAGAGATAAAGCAATTATTCCTGCTAAAACTTCTACTACTGCCGGTTATGATATGGCTCAACAGGCAATGTACAAATAATCTGGTTTTACCAAGTTTTAAAAAGAAAGAAGATGAAATTCATCTTCTTTCTTTGCTTTTTATAGTTGAAATATATAGAATAAAATTAAGAATGTATCTGGCTAAAATTTAAAAAATCGTGTTATCATTTCTATAAAAGGTACATCCGGTAAAAAAGTTGCGTAAACCTTCCAAGTTGCGAGATTACATAACTTTTTCCGGTAAGCAGATATAAAACCTTTTGAATCAAAGTGAGACCGCTGCATAACTATAATTTTTGTTAAAAAGTTAAAATTTGCGGTCGATCCTTGTAAAAGCGCTATTTTGGTTGTTATGCATCAGTCTCAAAGTACTAATCCTGAATATATTATTATTTTTTAGAAAGATTTTATGAAAAAGATCATTTTTTATTTATCTCTTTTTATTATAACGTGGGTTTATTGCGCAAAATTTAATTGCATTGACTGGGATTTATGGGCACGGCTTGCTGTCGGAAAAATATTCTTTCTTAC
>JAQVCB010000008.1 GCA_028689995.1 Candidatus Gastranaerophilales bacterium | reverse complement strand
GGCATCAATGATTATAAGTTTGTTGCATTTTCTCAAGGAAAAATACTTCATTCAATAAATTCAGATCATTGGCAGATTTGTAAAAAAAATCCGACTGAACGACAGCTTGATTGTTACAGAGAATATCTAAAAATATCAGGTATGGATCCTGAGACAATAATTAACAAAGCCAGAGATGGGAAAAAAACAGTTATTATTGATTTTTGTGACAGTGGTAAAGGAATGAATGCATTTCTGGAAATATTAAGAGATTGGTCATTAGAGTTGAATAATTATGAGGATCTTAAAAAATCTGTTACTGTCGTACCTATGTTTTATTATGATAATTTCAGTAAAATTAAAGAAAATTATCTTATAAACAATGAAATAAAATCAGTAAATTTATTTAAAGAATTTGATGCAAGCCCGATTAATTTGCTGGAATTAGACAGAAAAAAATATTTAACCAGTGTTTTTGAACATAAATCATACACAATTTTTGAAAGATCATATCCTGTTTGTATGTGGGATGGAGTTATTCCGGCAAGAGGGCCTAAATTTCACAAAAGAAATTCTGAACTTGCAAAATTTGCAATAATTGATTATCTTGCAAGGAAAAATATTTTGAAGGATTAAAAGGATGAAAGTTTCTACGAATAATAATTTATTTTTTAATCAAAAATAAAATTTGTAAGTAGCGAGAAATTTGAAAAGCTTTCTCTTTTAAAAATGAAAAAAAATGGTGAATATGTTGATTATCCATGGAGAGTAAATCAGATAATACTCAAAGAACAAGGATATACTGATAGAGTATGTAGTTGCAATGCCGGTGGAATACAAAATTCTAAAAAATTATTATTGTTTCATTTACTTCCTGATCGTTTTGAATTAGATAATATTGAAAAAGCATTTAATGCTAAAATTCCAGAGTTGAAGTTGCAAAATGTAAATTTACGGGGATTAATAGCAGGAGGAGATAGTTTTTCCGGTAGTTCTATTCTATTTGAAAAATTAAAAGATATATTTGACAGATTTAAAATTGATTCATCGATAATTTGGGGTCAACAGGTACGTGGATCCAGAATTTTTTATTCCGTAAAAAATGATACATGGGTTATAAATGGCCCAAAATCAACAGTACCGTTTTCTGAAGACATTCAAACACTTGAAGATTTGAAGAGCAATTTAAAATATATTAATATATCTGATAAAGATGAATTATATATGGGTAAGACGAGAATAAAAAATGCAGATGCTAATCAAGGCTTGTAATACATAAACTTACGTAAAGCTGATTATTAGTACATTATCTAATAACGCTGTCTAATACTTTAAAGGCTTTAAAATGTTTTTTAACGTCATGAACCCTGATAATATCAGCTCCGTTTGATGCAAGATATGATCCAAGTGCGATATTTGCTTCTTCTCTTTCTTCAGGCGGTAGATTTAAAATATTTGCAATAACAGACTTTCTTGAAACTCCGACAAGAACTGGAAAACCTAGTGATTTAAATTCATTGATTCTTCTTATTATTTCAAGGTTGTGTTCAAGTGTTTTTCCAAATCCAATTCCGGGATCGATTATTATATTTTCCGGTTTTATACCAACTTCTGTTGCTTTTTGAGTAATATCATAAAGGTCTTTTGATAAGGCATCGATAATATTTTCGCTGTATTCAGGATTGATCTGCATGTCTTCAGGATTTGAAATACTGTGCATTATGATTACAGGAACATTAAATTCTGCTGCAACTTTGCCCATTTCAAGATCCCATTTTAGTCCTGAAACATCATTAATGATATCAGCTCCGTTTTCTATTGCCTGTTTTGCAACTATGGCATGTCTTGTGTCGATGCTTATCGGAATGGATGAATTCAGTTCTCTGATTTTTTTTATTACAGGTATAACTCTTTCAATCTCTTCTTCAGGACTTACTTCCATTGAAAACGGTCTTGTTGATTCTCCGCCGATATCTATAATATCTGCTCCGTCTTCGATCAATTTTTCTGCCTGTTTTAATGCGTTATCAGGATCAATAAATTTGCCACCATCTGAAAAAGAATCAGGAGTTATATTTAATATACCCATAATATAGGTCTTTTTATTCCAGTCAAAGACTGTATCTCTTATTTTCATTGAAGCAGGCTTTTTAATTATTTGATCTAAAAGTAATGATGAAAGTTTACTTAACTTGAAAGGCTGAAATTTAAGTTTTTCACATAATATTTTAAGTTGTGAATGAGTACATTCAAGCAAAACATCAGTTTTGTCAGTTTTGCAGGTTATTACTTCTCGGTGAACGGCGACATCTGCACCGACCGAAAGTGCAAGCTGTTTTAAAATACTTGCCTGCGGACAGGTAAGATTGTGTATTTTTAAAAGAATATAATTATATTTCAAAATAGCTTTATTGATATAGTTTTTGTCAAAGCCTATATCTTTAATAACCTGTTCTGCATTATTATCTGTTATTTTTCTTATATAAAATTTTTCGCTCATAAAAATAATTTTACCTCAATCAAATAAGCTTTGTTTAAAGTTTGTAATTTAATACACAAAAGAGAGAGGAATATTTCCCTCTCTCTTTATGGGTCTTTTAAGCAGTTCTTTTATGAAATATAACATCTCGATGGTGATTTACAAACTGTCAGCTCAAGTATCAGGTTAATTAAACCGGCAAATCCCACAATTGTAAAGATTAATCTGCTCAATACTGTCATTGGGCCAAATATTGAAGATACTATATCAATATTAAATAACCCTATCATGCCCCAGTTTAGTGCGCCAATAATTATTAAAGCGTATGTAATGTATTGCAGATATCTCATGAGAACCTCCTTTATTATGTTTTATATATATAATGATAGACTTTTTATAATATTTTTAAATAGTATTAATACCTATATGGATATAATAGAAAACCTGTTGTATTAAATAAGTATATTGTTTATTTAAATAAACAATATACCCTCTAAATTTATTAACAATAAAGCCAATAAAATTTAAGCTGACTTAAAAGATTTTTTATCAGCCTCAATTTTATGACTGTCAGGTTTTGAGTTTATTCAACATCATAATCACATCTGTTATTGATTCCTTGCTTATGGATTATTACGAGGTGCTTTTTCTAATAAGAGTCCCTTATGAAGCAAAGAGAAAATTTGAGTCTATATTACAAAAACTGTAACACAGAATCCAGAGATATTTATGATGTGTGCCTAATTACTGCCAAAATTAAAAGAGACTGTCCATGCTTTTGGGATAGTCTCTTTTTTTTATTTATTATTTTATCGAAATTTATCCGAATGTCTTGAATGATGATTCAATATTTTTGTCGATAACTTTCTTGACTGCATCCATTTCTGTTTGTACTGCGGAGTGTTGTGTATCAACGCCTTTTAATTCCATTTCAAGTCTTTTGTCTTCTACTTGCAACATACTGCTTTTGTATTGATATTCAGCTTCTGCTGCTGCATCATCACTTTTATCATACTCATCGGTAAAATGTGTTGTATCTGTTCTCCATCCTACTTCTTTATCATCATCATTTTTAATAATTAATGTACCATTGCGTAATCCTGCTTCTAAACTTTCTGTAGTAAAGCTGGTTATTTCAGTAGTACCGCCAGTGTTATAAACATGAAGACCATTTGTGTCAAGGAAACCATAACCATCAAACTGCCCAAGTGCTGTTGTATATACATCTCCATTTGAATTTTTAAAACTTAACGTTCTATTATTCAATGCATCTGAATAATTTTTTGATACTTCTTCTGTATCACGTGCAATTAATAATCTTCTGTGGTTAATCATCTGGCCTCTGAATTCCAGATCGCTTTTTCTTGCTACTAATTGTAATAGTCTTGCTTGACTTGAGGCTAAACCCATGAAGATACTCCTTTTTTATAATTTATTTTTTTAATTTTATTAACTTTATATTTATTATGTCGAACATATAAAAAAAAACTTTATAGATACTCTTCTTGAAAGCCTATAAATGTTACATTAATTCACACTTAATCTTAAGGTAATAGATTAGTTGTTGATATTTGAAACTGAATTTTTTAAATAAGTTAAAAACTATACAAAACCTCTATTAACAGATTGCAAAGACTGAGAGTAGAGGTTTTAACATTATTTCAATCAATTAGTATAATTATCAAACATAGTTTGTCATTTTACAATTTAACAGATAAAAATCAAAATACCAAGAGGTAAAATTTAGTTAATTGCAGACAAGAAGCCCTATAGAACACAAATTAGATATACCCTATTAGTCAATTTCTCCAAATTTAGGAAGTACTTTTACTTGATGAACCAAGAACAGAACTCGATCCCAAAAATAAAAATATTTTTATTAATTTGATAAATATACTCAATTAAAATGGCAAAATGATTATTACAGCTATTCAAGATTATAATATTATTTCTGAAATATCAGATAGAGTTGAAATTTTCGGTGATAATCATACTTAATTAAATCTCGAAGCAAGCTCTGATAAGGATTTATTATTTTCTGGTTTTAGTAATCTCTTGACGTAACAATTGGTTACTAGTATTATTTAACTGTTGAAACAAAGAATCTTTTATAATTATGCCGAGATAGCTCAGTCGGTAGAGCAAGGGACTGAAAATCCCTGTGTCGACAGTTCGATTCTGTCTCTCGGCATATTTTATTTGTTCACTTTCAGCGATTCTTGAATTTTAGATTTTATGTTCTTCTCCCCTATATCTCCCCCTACGAATGTAGTAAGAAAGAGCGGGAAATAAAGGCATGATATAAGAAATATATAGTTTAAAAAAGAAAAAACCAGCAATATTGCTGGTAAATAAATTATAAGAAATATAAAACAAAGAGTAATAATCAATAATATAAATCATTCTATTTATATCCAACTGCTAAAACTTCCACAGCCATTCTTTTCGTATTATCTTTTGCATGAGCGTACTTTTGTGTAATTGATAAAGAGCTATGCCCCAGTAAATCCTTTATTACACCAACATTAATATTGTTATCCATTAATTTAGTGGCAAAACTATGTCTTAGATCATGAAATCTAAATTCAGGATCAATTTTGGCTTTTGCTTTCACTGTTATCCAAGCTTTTCTAATAGTTCCATATGGTTTTCCTGTTTTAGGATTAGCAAATAAATAATCTTCGGTCTTTTTTTTACTCAATTCTTCATATTCTTCAAATAGTATGGAAGAAATGGGGATAATCCTTTTCTTTTTGGACTTAGTCATATCTTTAGTTAGGATTATTAAACAATTCTTTAAATCTATATTTTCACTCCATCTCAGATTAATTAGTTCCCCATATCTAAGTCCACTTTGGAGTGCAGTAAGAACTATAGGTCTTAAATAAGAATATTCAGCACTACATGCCTCTATTAGATTCTGTTCTTCTTCATTACTCAGGTAGCGAATAATCTCATTATTTTCTTGGAACATAGGAACTTTACAATTGAGAGCTGGATTTTTATCAATATATCCGTTATTTACTGCAATTGAGAACATTCTCTTTATCAAAGCCAAGTCTCTATTTACTGTTGCACCACTTGTTATAGTTCCTCTTTTAGATTTACTATTTTTTCTAAATGTCTTAAATTCTTCAATTACAGCAGGGGTAATATCTTTTAGTCTTTTTCCTTTAAAGTATTGAGTTATTCTATCAACCTTACCTTCTTCAGTTTTCCAAGTTTTTTTATTGTTTTTTGAGTACTCTTTATACTTCTCAACAAGCTTATCAAAGAGCATTGTTCCTTTTCTGCCTTCAGCTAAGCTATAGTTTCCCCTCAGAAGATCACTTCTAACAACAGCTTCAGCTTTTTCAGCGTCAGATCTACTTGTAGCTTCTTTGACAGTCTTATAGTATTCTTGTCCGTCAATCTTGAATCGGAAGTAATATTCTTTTTTGCCTCTCTTATTTATTCGTTCAAAAACACTCATTTAATTTAAAATTCCACTTCACCAGTTTTATAAAATCACTAATATTCCAGATAGTGATTAATTTCAAGATATGAAAGTTCCAGCTAGCACCCCTATCTCTACTTTGCTCTTGACAAAAAGTACTTTCTTTCCAACTTTTATATAAAAGTCTTTAGATATTCCTTTTTTGCCTTTATTACTTGCAGAAATTAGATTGTAGATTGTTTTAACATTAACATGCAGCCATTCTGCAAGGTCTGCAACTTCCATAAATTCAATTTCTATGCTACTTGTACCCATTAAATCCCCTCCATATTTTTTAATTCACACTTTTTTATTGACAGGTTATTGAGATAACCTGATATGATACCCCTTTGATATTTTTATGTATGTATAAGAAGTCTGAAATTGATATTTCCCAAAAAGAAGTTATTATAATTTGTTAAAATAAATGTTATTTAATACTTGATAAGTGTAAATAGATACATTTAACTATCAATACAGCTTTCCAAAGTAGTCAAAGCTGGGGTATAAAACTAATAGTAGGTTGTAGCTTCTATTTATTATTCGGGTAATTTACATACATGTCGAGAGTAGGTATTTAGCCTGAAACATAGGCTAATAAAGAAACTTATCCCTTTTGTCGAAAATACGACTATCCTTATATGAAAGATAAGAAAGGCTCAAAATTAAAAGAGATAAATAATAATAAGGTACTCCATATTAAATATATCTTTAATAACCTAATTTTTATATTATTTCTAATTTTTTCTTTATATAGAAGTACTCGAAATGCTCGATATTTTAGAAGAACCTTATTATACTTACATTTTTAAAGGTTAAACCTGTAAATGCTTTTCGAATTAATAACCTTTATTTATTTAATTTTCATATATTACTAGATACCTTTTTTTGTTGGTATCATATATCATCTTTTTATCGTGTATTAGCTGATTTAATATTTCCCTAGCTTCGTCGGCAGTTTTGATGCCACCAACTTTATATTTTGAGACCTGTGATGGAGTAACAAATGTATACCCCTTTTTACAAATCCATTTATATACTGCATGAGTAATCTTACTCGTTACTTCTTTGGATATTAGACCAATTACCTGTTTTGAATGCTGTAGATAATAATTTGTTATGGTAATGGCAGATATCATTGTCTCTTTTGTCACTTTTTCAGAGCTATTACCTGTGATAGCTTTCACTGTATGAATTATTAAGGCTAACTTAGCAGTAGTACCAGATATTTTGCAGTATAAAGCCTCAAATATTGGATTAAAGTGTTTAAAATTAACCATGTCTTCTAATTTTTTTTCCCAGTCTTTAAAGCGTTGTCTCGCATCGGGCTCAAGTTCTATAACTTTCGATCCACTGTACAAAAATTTATACAAATCATTAAAGCAAGTTCTTAACTGGTTTTCTAGGTTAGAATCAACTTCAAAGTCTGTTGACCCAAAATAATTATTATTATCTGGATATGAAAATATGATTCTTTCAAAGAAGCCATCTCCTATATCATCCATATCCCTGATTACTGAGGGCTGTACTCCACCTAGTACACTTATTAAGGTTTTATTAGCAATAATTGGAGGCTTGCCTTTACGATCTTGTACATACCTATCACCATTCCATGCCGTTAAATAGAATTGTTTGTCGGCATTGTTTGTTCTTTTATATTCCCCCATACTATTAATCCAACTTTTAAGCTCATCTGAAACAAGTAATATCCCTCTTGGATTCTGTGATAATAGCTCAACAAGTGCCTCAACAGTAGTATTATTTGTTATAATTCTTTCTATCGTTGGCTTAGTTGGTATTGTAATCTTGCCTTGATTTTTATTTTGTTTTAATTTGAGCTCATATTCACTCAATTTGGTTTGATATTGCTCTTCTAAGGTCTCTTCAATCTCGTGAATATACTTCATTATCTGGCTAATCGCTGGAGACTTCTTAGATGAAGGAGATCCTACAAGGCAAGCATACAGATTTGGATATAAGAGCCATGTAGGTGAAACCTTGATTTGTCTTGCAGTTCCTATTAATGACCCAGCACATGCCAGTAATATTGTGGCAATGAAATCAGGTGGGCATTTAACTGCTTGGGATGCACGTAATGTATACTCTTTAAAAATATATGGGAGTGAATCTATTGGAAATTTAACAGAATTATTTTCTACATTTACTATGTCTCCAAGGTCTAGAGGGGATTCTATTATACCATTGTATTGGCATTTGTTGCATAAACCGCCAAGATCACCGCATATATTGCTACAACTTAATTTATTCTGTTTATGTTCCGTTAACCATTGATTACAATAGTTAATAAATTTTTCTTTTATATCAAGAGGTAGAGGTACCTTTTCAGGGATATTTTCGGTACATATCCCGCATCCATCGCATACAAAAGCTATCATACCTGTATTAGCAATAACCCGAATATTGTTCTCATTACTCACTATCTCATTTAGTACCATACAATTTAGTTTAATCTTCTCAAAATTTTTCAGCATATCATATTCCCCATTCTAATCATATATTGACCATTTGTTTTCTTTATTTTCCTTTTTAGCTTCTTGTCTCATGCTTGCCTGTCGAAGCTTATATTTTTTCACTTCTTCCTGATGCTCTTCTGTTTTAATTTGGTTATAAGCATTACTATTATTAACTCTATCTATGTCATTTTTCTGATTTGGATATATAACACTGTAATTGAGCATTTGCTCACGGATTTTTTCTAATTTAAAACTGTCACAATCATTATTTATATCGTATTCTTTAATAGCTAAATACTTATCTATTAAAGATAAGTATTTAGTGCAATCTTGATCCATTTTTTCTATATCTTTTAAAGTTTGTAGTTGTTTTGGTGTTAACGAATTTCCATTATCAATCCACGTTTTAAACCCTTCAAGTAGCTCCTTCGTTTTAGAATTAAGATTTGTACCTTCTAATAAATAACTTATTTCTCTTAAATAATACTTTGACATTGTTAATTGCCTCCTTTTCCTTTAGAAAATAACCACTCATTTAGCTTTGACTCAATAAATAACACTTTTGACCCTAGTTTGATAAATATATTTGCTGGAATCTTCTTGCTACAGATGTAATTGTATATTGTTGAAGTACTACTCTTTAAGTAGTTTGCGGTTTCTTTAACCGATAAAAAGTTTTCTTTCATTTGTTTCTCTCCTTTTAAAATTTTCTTTCTAAAATATAATAATTCTACTTATATATTTTTTTATTTACTTGGCTTTATTTTTTTCTCTGTATAATAGAATTTAATACTAAAAACCTTGCCAAGAATAAATATAAACAGTAGGCATCAAATATGTTTAAATACTCAAAATTAAGTGGTTATAAAATAAAAAAAATCCTCAGATACTTCTCGGAGGATTTAACTTCTACCGAAACTAGTAAAGAAATAAATTTGAGTAGAAATACAATTGATAAATATTTTAATAATTTTAGAGATGTAATTTTAAAAAAATATCAATATATACCTTGCGAGAATGATGAAATTACAAGAGGAATCACATGCAGAGCAATTGGAAACTTGACAATGTATTCTAATACTTTAAATTCTCAAAGTTATAAAAAATTTAAGGTTGAAATTGGTTCAAATACCGGAGTTATTTGTGTAGAATATGCAGAAATTATTGATACTTTTATCGATCAATATATGACAGGTAATTACGAGAAAGGAAGTTTTTCCCGTAAGCAGAATAACTGCAATTTAGAGCAGATGAAAAAAATAATAGATGAATTCTTTGAATATCATGAGAGTAGAGTTAAAAAGTTTGAAGGAATAAAAGACAGTTTAATTAACAAATATATAAAAGAAAGTGCTTTTAGATGGAATCATAACAAAAATGCCGATCTTATCTATAAAACTTTGCTGAATCTACTAAAAACTAACAAACTATAATCAATTATTATCAATAGAAATCTCAAAAAAGACTTATAAAATACTAAAAAAATCCTCAGTGTCTTAATAACATATTATAAATAACCTTTTTATTAGCCCTCTATCGCATGTTAAGACATGTAAAATAAGCAATATAATGTATTGAAGCATGTTTACATATATAGTAACATGCTTTATGCAAACATAATAAGAGACATAGGAATTCAAAATAATATATATTAAGCACTAAGCCACGATGCTGATAACATCATGGCTTAGAAAAATAGATCACCAAAAGGCAATCATATTTAATTACATCAATATTATAGCATAATTTTACTATATGCCTTCTGTGTGATCACAAATTGTAATTATATTTGCAAAAGGAGGCATTATTATGAAAAAAGAATTGAATTTTAGTGAGTTATTAAATGAAGCTATTACAAAACCCGGGAAATTACTTGAAGCTTATAAGGCATTTTATAACTATAGTCTAGGTAATAGACTCCTTGCCATGTCGCAGTGCATCTCAAAAGGAATTGAAATAAGTCCGCTAGCTACTTTCAATCAATGGAAAGCAAAAGATAGACATATTAAAAAGGGAAGCAAAGCAATATATTTATGCTTGCCTGTTACTAAAAGTTATAAGAAAACCAATAATGATACCGGTGAAGAAGAAGTAATTAAGTATAATAGCTTCACTTATAAGAATTATTGGTTTTCTTTATCACAGACAGAAGGGAAACAGGTTAACGTTGAAGATATTTCTATTAACTGGTGTAAGGATAAGGCGTTAACAGAGTTAAATATTAAAGAAATACATTTTACAACACTTAATGGGAACTGCCAAGGATATTCTACGTTTGAGAATGAAATAGCTATTAATCCATTAGCCCAATTGCCATTGAAGACTTTATTCCATGAACTAGCACATATAGTACTAGGACATACAAGTAAAGAAGTTTTAACAGATAATGAAGACTTATCAAGAAATATTATAGAAGTTGAAGCAGAAGCAACAGCCTTACTATGTCTGGAAAGTCTTGGAATGGAAGGCTCTGAATACTGTAGAGGCTACATCCAAAACTGGTTAAAAGATGACAAACTTTCTGATAAAAATGCTCAAAGGATTATTTCAGCGGCAGATAAAATCTTAAAAGCAGGGATATGATTAATAAATTATAGTCCGGCATGGCATAAATCCATGCCGGAATCTTCTTTAGCTCGTAAAATTAATGTCGTAATTAAAGAGGTATTTAATATGGAATTATTAACAACTATATCGACAGATTTAAATATAGAAAATAGTATACAAAAATTGGTCGAAAGGTTTCTTGCAGCTCAAGACGTAAAAGAAAATTCAAAGGCAACCTATAGAAGAGCTTTAAAGCCATTTTTTGAATGGGTTAGGATAAATAATATAGAATCAAACTCAAGAGAGACTATTTTAGCCTATAAATCATTCCTTATAAATCAGGAGTTATCAGCTCTTACTATATCTAATTATCTCGTTGCTGTCAGAAAGTTTTATGAATGGTTAGAATCCATGAAAATATGTCCTAATATTGCGAAGGGAATAAAGGGAGCAAAACAATCCAGATCGTTTAAAAAAGATCCTTTAACAGTTAGCCAAATAAAAGAGCTTTTAAATGGCATTGACAGAACAACTTTACAGGGCAAAAGAGATTTTGCAATTTTAAATCTTCTTATAAGAACCGGATTAAGAACTATTGAAGTTATACGGGCAAATATAGAAGATATTAGACAAAATTCTGGTGAAGCAGTTCTCTGGATACAGGGTAAAGGTAGAGATAATAAAGACGAATTTGTTTTATTGACGGCAGAATCATTGAAACCTATAAATCAATATTTGCAGGCTAGAGGTAAAGCTGAAGATAAAGAGCCTTTGTTTACTTCTCTAAGCGATAGAAATCATAATAAAAGACTAACAACAAGAACAATAAGCAGAATAGTAAAACAAAATCTTAGAAATATAGGTCTTAATAATGATAGATTAACAGCACATAGCTTAAGACACACAGCAATTACGTTAAGTCTCTTGGGTGGAGCAAGCATTCAAGAAGCTCAGGCACTTGGTAGACATGCCAATATCAATACTACTTTGGTTTATTCTCATAATATAAACAGGATTACAAATGCACCAGAATATAAAATTGATAAATTATTGGCGGTATGACGTTATTGACATGCAGCATTTTTTATATTTTTTCCCCGAACCACAGAGACATTTTTCATTACGACCTATTTTGACTTTTCTTTTATTATGTACATCGGGAAATTCCTGAACTGTTCCAACTCCCCAATTTTTATGTATTTTTGCAGCTAAATTAGAAATATGATTATTTATCTCATTATAATGATTTATTTGTTCTTCAGTCCATTTTTCACAATTTAGTAAGAGAAAGTCTTCTGAATTCTCATGTGAATATTTAGGTGCGTCTATGGCTATGCCTATCACTTTTTTTAATATTGGAAATTGATTCTTTTCATTAGCACAAGCAAGTTCTAACATTTGTCTTCGTATTGGAATATATTCTTTATCAGAATTTTTTTTAGGATATTTAAATTGCAAAAATATATAACGACGGTCTGGAAAAAACGAGGGCATAGATTTTAATAATCTAACAACAGGCATATCACTGTCAGGAAATGCTAAAATAGAATCCTTTATCATATTAGCTAACGCTCTACGCATAAAACGTGGCTCTTTAGCCATTTCTAATGTAGCACTATTCCCATTAAAAACATCAGTGTTTCCCAATATGATTCCATCAAGAATATTTTGAGCTGTATTTTGAATTAAATTATCCCAAAAGTAAGATATTTTGTCTGCTTCTTTTTTTCTTAAATATGCTGAAGATTTATAAAAATTAACCCATGTACCTTCTTCTATAAATAAATCAGTGTATACTTCTCCTTTGGGTATTATTAAATGTTTGTTAGTATCTTCGTCAATATCCATTAAATAGTTTGCTAGTAAATCTTCTTCGCCACAGTATGTAAGTGAATTTAAAGATTCTATAGCTTTTTCCTTAATTTCAAAGTAAGATGATAAATCAGTGATAGTATCCAGCTCTTTCAAAATAATTTCTAAGTTGTAACTGTCTAATACGTGAATAATATTCTTTTTGTTAAGAGAAAGACAAAAGGGAATATCTAAAAGATAATTCTTATCTGAATATCTTATTGCTAAACTACCTGCTATGTTATTATCAGATTGTTTTTTACAAGCTACTTCAGCACCATGAGCAACGATAATCTTATGCACAATTAAATTTTCTTTTTTCAGGTCAAAAGGAAAAGGATTTTTACAATTTGCATCTAAGAAAATCCTATCTGGAAACTCTCTTATCCATCTTTCTGCTCCAATAACCTGTGTTATTGATTCATCGATAGCCTTCTTTTTCCAACGTTTCCAAGCAACTTGCTCTTCCTTGTCTTTGTTAAACTTTATATCTTTAACAGAAAAGATAAAAACTTGATTTTCGAAAAACACTAGAACATCACAAAGCTCTTTCCCTCCTTTTCTGTCTGTATACAGGTTTGGATAAACCCACAATTTAAGAAAAGTATTGTCACATAGCTGAGATAATACTTGCTCTGTTATGTTTTCACCTTTAGAACGTTCTATGTTTTTCATATAACTGAATCCATATAGTACACAACAATATCTTAATATAATTGGAGAATAAAAAGACAAAGTTATGATGTATGTCAACAAAGTCTCAATTGCAGACATGGAAATTTCAAGAAATTTTACCCGGAGTAAGCTAATTTTCAAATAGTTTTAATTAGTTAAAATTAACTTATTTATTAATATACAGGTGTACTTTACTCGAAGAATCCAGGTATATTTGTGAGCCATTTCCTCCAAGAGGTACTGACTGGGGCTATACTTGGAAATTTTGCGGTGTAACTTGTATATAGTTATTGTAATACCTTATTGAATTGCTGTTGATACCGTTCAAAACGGTATTAGGGCTAGGATTAGATAATAAATTGGTTAATGAGGGAAAATCATAGTCAAAATTCCAATTAGCGCTACCAGCTATAGCTACTGGTATAAGTGTATTTAAAAGAATAAAAGCAAATAAAAGATGTTTCATACTTAATCTTCTTCATTTAAAAGCTAATTTCATCTATGTTTTGGAATTTACCTGATTATTATTCACATATACTTCAGGATAAAAATGTTTTAAATATTCTATAATCATATTAATTTTGTCTTGTATAAGATAAATACTCTTATATGAGGTGATTACAGTGGCATTATCTCTTTGATGAATTGTAAAATTAAAGTTTGTAACAGCATTAGGAAATCTAACCTTATATAGGTATGAATCAAACGGATGTTCTATGTTACTTATTAAACCTGTATAGGATAAATCAACCGGACAATTAACATTAATATCGCATTGTCTCATGCTTTCAAATAAGTAATAAACATCAAATTTATGTGCATTATTAATTATTATTTCACTTTTTTTAGGACATTGAGGATTTCCTTTTTCAATTTTCCTATCATAGTAATCATTTAGATACTCGTCATAGAAGTCAGTTTTAATATCTGGATAGTAACTACTAAGATAATTTACTAACCTAATAAAATCGTTCTTAATCAAAAACAAACTTGTAAAACTTCTAATGATAGTTGTATTATTCACCTCATTAATATCAAATAAATAAGGAATACCATCTATTTCACTTAATTTATTATAAAATCTAATTACATTAGGCAATTTAGTTCCATGTCCTCGAATATCCTCTAAATATGCATCATAATCTCTGGCATAATAGCATGTCCTACTTCCTACAGATCCACTACCATCACAATATTTTTTTAGAAGTGAGATAATATCTTCTTTTGAAGCATTGTTTATTGATAATTTACTTGTTATTTGATATTCTCTTTTTTTTAAATAATTATCATCACTATCAGTCTTTTGTATTGAAGTAATTAAAGTTTCAAGATTGTTTGAAGGTGTATCTCTATCTAAAGAAAGTAATTCTTTGTTAGGATCAATTTTACAAGCATAATCGTGTACATTGCTAGCTATAGATTCAGGAATATTAGTTGACAGATTAAATGTATTCTGGTTTTTTATATCTTTTATTATCTTGCCATTAGAACATGTTTTTATCATATAGAGTATGCCTGTTTTATTGTTTTGGCAATCAGAGATCATTTGTATTTTACTTTTACTCCCATCATTTGCTTCAACATTTATCCGATATGCAATGTAAGGATCTTCAAATGTTACACTTGATCTATCAAAAAATAATTTAACCCCTTTTTTATTTGGAATTTCAACCAAATTTGTAGCGAATGCAGGTAAAATTATTAAAATAAATAAAAAGAATGCTAATAATGTTTTTTTTCTCATATAAATAATTCCTAGTTAAATATTAATTCCTCAGTTTTCTTAATTTCTTTTTTATCTTTTTCTGAATCAACAAATTCAGTTTTATCAATCATTTTATTGTAAGTAGTCTTATTTTTTTCAGGAACTAGATTCTTTTGATTATTTTGTTGTTCATTATATTGGATAGGATAACTTTTAGAGATATGATGAACTTCACATTCTGGAGAAAACCAATATTCTGGTATAATTGCTTCAACATAATGATTGCTTTTATCTGAAAATTGAGAAGTATAGCTTAATTTGCATCTTAATTTATCATATCCTGTAGAATACCCATCTTCTTTACTAAGAAAGCCCCCTTTAATGGAGTCTAAAACAATATCTCCATTACATGAATACTTTTTAATTTTCTCATCATATTCTGTAGGTCTTGTATTTTCCATATAGATACTTAATATACTTTTTTTATCGGATAAAAGATAAACACTATTATTTTCTTTAAAAATTTGTATAACTAGATCTTTTGTTCTTTTATCGCTACAGTCTGGTGGAGAAATCGTAATAGAACAAGCGCTAATAAAAATAGGAATAGTAATCATTAAAAAACTAATAATTATAAGCGTTTTTCCATTATTAAACATACTTTTCCTTCTCACCTGTAAAACTAAAGTTATGAATATATTAATATTTGATTTATTTATATGTAGTTTATATCGATACACCGATACTAGTCAACCGAATTTGCTAACTCCCTGAATTCTATAAAATATCCGAGTATGAACTTATTATTGGATATTTGTTTATGGAACTAAACAATCAAATAGGTAACCGAATTAGAAGCTTAAGAGAATCAAAAGATCCAATTATGACAATGGAAGCTTTGGCATGGCAATCTGGAATAAGTAAAAGCACATTATTCATGCTTGAAACAGGCAGGTCTGACGTTAAAATATCAACCCTTGCAAAGATATGTAGAACATTGGGGGTTTCTTTAGAGGAATTTTCCAAAGGTATTGATGAAAACGGCTTATAAACTATTATTTTAAAAATCACATTTATTTTTTATAGATTTGAATAATATATCATTATTTAAACGGATTCTGATTTACTTTTGCAAATCTATAGCTAGTTTCTGCAAAAGTGGATATATCGCTTTTAATAATTCAAAATTAATAATTTGATTATTGTTTTCTTCTGAAACGAAAATAGTAACTTCTTGTTGAAGTCCTTTTTTAGTTAAGAGTTCATTGTTTTCAAGAAGTGCAATACCGACTGTTATTCTATATTTTTGCTCAACTATATTATCATTGGGTTTCTGTGATAACAATTCAACTTTATAAACTGGTCGAATTTTATATTTAGAGTCTATATTAGGAATATCTATATTTCTTTTAAAACCATAAATGCCAGAATTAAGTTTAGTTAAATCTTCTTGAAATTCATTTATATTAGTTATAGGAGCTTTTATGCTACTGGAAATTGCACTAAAAGCTATTTTATCAAAATCATTAAGAATTACTTCATTACCGGATAATGCAAGATTTTCTGATATGAAATTTAGTATCTTTTCATTATTACCTGGATTAGTAATTCCTAAAATAAACCCTTTATCACCTTTTTCAGGTAAAGGAAAATTATCTGACATTGCATATAAAGGTTTTAATTCTGTTAGATTATTGTCTTTATTACTGACTGCATATTCCCAAATTGGAATAAGAACATCCTCTTGAAGTTTATCAATTTTCACATTCTTAAAAATAGTTAAATTATCTCCTAAAGCTAGTAGTTTGTATGGGTCATTAATATATATGTTTTTCCCTTCAACCTTTTTAATATCAAATTCAGTATTATTAAATTTGATGTTATTGGAAAAATCTTCTGCCAATTTTATTAGAGTATTTTTAATTAAAATTTCTTCTGTTGCTTCATTATTAAAACGAATATTAGAGACGACTTTATCAACAATTTCATCATCTACACATTTTGAATAAACAGTTTTCCCTGATTTATCCAATAAATTACCGCAAGCAATCGTGTTGTATTTGTCTATATTCAAATAATCCTTATTTGATGGATATTGTGTATAAAAAGAACCTATTAAATTAATCTTTAGAAAATAGTCTGGAATCTCTCTATTTTTAATATTCTGTGTTTTTAAATTGGAAGCTGAAACTATGTCACTTTGTATTTTATAGAATAACTTATCAAGTGTAATTAGTGAAAACTCCGCATTAGCTCCAATTGCTGTTGAAAAAAAGTGATATATTTTTTCGTCATTTAAATCATTAATAAAAGCAACTTTTGGTTTTTTAATCTCATTTATACTAATATTACTGTATTTTGTAAATATAGAATCATTAATTGGTTTACCTATAATATTTTGGGCAATTGAATAATTCAAGGATGAAAATAACACTGAAATCTGATTATTATACTGATCTGTTAAGCAATCTCCTTTTGCAATGCCATTCATTGAACCTTTATTTAGTACATAAACATCTTTATACATGCCAACAATTGAAGCATCAATTTTAAAAGGTTTAAAATTACTTATAGCTTTATTTATTAGATAGTCAACAAGGTTTTGATAATTTTCTTTGTGCAGGGATACTATCATCTTATCTGTCGAAGTAGTATCAATGATCTTTTCAGGTATTGTTTCATACTTTGTATAAAATGTATAAGGGTATGAATAAAGAATTTCCGATGTTGCCATATTAACAAAGTTAATACTCATTGTTAAAGGTAAATAAATATCAGTTAACTTATCACCTTTATTTAAAGTATATTCTGAAACTCTTGGAATATTTATATAGGCAGCAAAAGTATTATATTTGTTTCTATCATTTAAATCCAAAGCGGTATAAGGATATTTTTGTTTGAATGAATTTATAAAATAATCAATAGCAAATTTTCTAGTTGTTAAATTATTTCCGGCTAGTGCATTAGTGAATTTCTGATTTTCTTCAACATTTTTTGATAGGAAAACAGCAGGCACAGGAAAAACACTTACCTGACTATCCTGTGCCTTAACTTGATTATTGCTAAATATTGCAGCCAAAAAGACTAAAGCCAGTATATAAATAGATTTATTCATTTCTATTTTTTGACTCTAGGTTTAACATTTTTCACAGGAACAAACCCTGCTTCATTTTTTTGTTGTTTTATTGGAGAAAATACAATTTGATTACCATTCATCTCATAATCATAATTCATAAACCTATCTGCAATAGGAGATTCGGCTAATGTCATAAATACTGCATCTCCAAAAGAATCCAAACCTTTATAATTAATAACAAATTCGCATTGATCTTGACCGGTACTTCTGAGTGTAACATTTTGAATTCCATTAACTGTTTTCAAGGTTTTATTTAAAGCGATTCTTTCCATAGGAGTAAACGAACCATTAACTAGAACCACGTATTCTGAACCGTACATCATACGTTTTTTCCAATAATCCTGAATTTTTTTAGATAAAACCTCTCCTAAATCTTTACCAACTTTTTCAGCAACTAAAGCTCTTGCTTGATCAACGGATTGTCCTGCTGCTGTTTCTGAAATACTTCCTGATGCTATAACTTCCCCATCTTGGGTTGAATATACTTTTACAGCAACCATGCCATCACAGACATGTTGACCTATATTTGGATTTATACCGCTGTCTGTTATTACAGAAGTACCTATCGCAAAAAAGTCGGCTTTCGCATCCTTTCTTGCGAATTTGATATAATTTGCAAGTTCTGCTGAATTTGTTAATTTATCAACGGTTACAGGATTATTTTTAAAATATTTGCTTTTAAACATATCATTATCAATAGCTCTAATATCATATGTTTGAAATGATGATTGTAAAGCTGGTAAAGTATAATTCACATTTTGAATTCTAGGTGCTTTAGGTTGATATTCAACTATATGTTGAAAAAACTCATTTTCTTTATTTGAATAATCTTGAAAATATCCATATTTTAGAGCTTCTTTATTACTATAACCAGCTTTTGCTGAACCGTAAAATGTATTTACTGCACCAGCAGATTTTTCAGAGCTTCCGTACTTAAGAGCTTCTTTTTCTTTATATTTTTCATCATTAGAATATTTATAAGTAGTGATGTCTTTTGTAGGTTCTGAAATATTTAGATCACTTGGTAAGGTGAAAAATTCATCAATAACTGTTAATATTGAACTTGCTCTTACATTTTGAGTGTTTAATGCAAGACCCAAATCTGATAAAAGTTCTCTAAACAAAGTTTCATCAACAACAAAATATCCTTTAGCTGTATATAAATTATCTTTTACATCTCCAGTATAATTTTGACTCAAAATATACGTGCTTGATTGTGATATCAAGTCATTAAACTTATCAATGATTTGAGGATTATTTGAAGCATTAACACCAAGGGTTCTATCAATTAGAATTTTAACAGCATTTTCAAGTGCATTTTGCTGAGCTTGATTAACTATTGATGATCTAACAACGCCCTGAAGTTGAGCATCTTGTTTTTCCCTAGTTTCACCCTGTTTAATAGCTTTATCAAAACTTTTGTTCTGAGTCCATTGATAATTTGCAGAAACAGAATTCTGTTTCATATTTATATCTTGATTTTCCCTTACTGCATTTACATCATATCCTGTAATTTGAGCAGTACCTGTTCCTTCAATTTTTATCTCAACAGCATTAGCTCTTATCGTTGAAAAGCTCACAAACAACATCAATATGACTAAAAAATACTTTTTCATTTCAATACTCCCTTAACGCTTAAAAAATAAGGCAGGACTTAACTTATCCCGCCTTTAATATTTTTATTATTGAATATTAAAGTCTACTTTTTTAGGTTTATCAGTCTTTGATGCGGGCAGTTTAACAGCTATCTTATTAGCAACACCAATTTTTACAAGATTACCTGCCAACACAGTTGCCGTTTTAGCTTGTTGTGGTAATGAAGTTGCTAATTTACCAAGTTGTTTCATTTCTAAACCTAAACTCATTGCAACTGTTGGATTAGCAGAAATAGACTTGGTTAATTGCGTTATTTGAAGAGCTATATCAGCATAATTTAAGCCTGCTAGCCCAAGGTTATAAACAGCATCTGAAAAGAGCTGTTTTTGAGTTAAATTTAATTGAGAAACTTGACTGTTAATAGTATTTTGAGTTATTCCTTCTTGTAAAGTAGCCATATAATCAGTAGCTACTTTATTCATTGAAGCTTGTTTTTCTTTATCTTTTGTTTTTGTAAGAATTTCATCTTTCTCTGTTTTTAATTTTTGAAGAGTATCCTTATTTAAAAGAATTCCAGATAAAGCAAAGATTGAAGCATTCATATATGCATTAGCTTGATCCATAGAAGTATTAATAGTAGCAATTTGTCCTTTATAAGCTGATGTATCAACATTAGACTTTGGTAAAGGAGAAGCCGGAAGAGACACTGGCAAATTCATTTTAGGAACACCAAAAGCAAATGTCGACATTTTATGAAGACCTAATAAGACAGTTGTTATTAAAATCGTTGTAAAAATTTTGTTTTTCATTTCCTTACCCTCGCTATTAAATACACTCAACTATTATTTTGGAAGAACTTCATCAGTTTCTTTAAAAATTTCATCAGCTAAATCAGCTTTTTTAGCTCTTACTTGCTTTTTAGGTTTATGAATCCTTTTTACTATTTGCTTTTTATGTTGAACTTGAATTACTTGGGCTTTTTCAGACTTCAAAAAATTACAACCGGTTAAAGCAATCGAAAACGATAAAATTGTAAGTATAATGATGACCTTTTTCATTAATATTCTCACTGTAATTACTTTGTTACTCGAATTTATAGTTATCGTATAATAAAAATAAGAAACTTCAATTTTTAAATTTCTTTATTTTCTTTTAATTGCTTTTTCGGTCAATAAACACGATATAAATCATCATTAATAAACCTACTATTACATACACTAATGCAACATAGCCCGAAATAAGTTTAAATATACTAACAAAATTGATGCTGTGTCCTAACGAAATACTTAAAAGGTAGAAAATAACTGACACTAATAAAACAGAGACAAGATATATAGTAAGCGATAGAATAAAAGCTAAAGGAAAACCTCTTAATCTTGGTTTATTGGGCTTTTTAGATTCAATAACCCTGAATGATTTTACTTTCTTATTAGCTAATTTTCTAACTTCCATTTGTTTATACCTAGATATTATTTTCTTCTAATCCATTAGATACAATATTTTTAACCTTGTAGTGTTACATGTATGTAATGCTTGAAAACAAAAATAACATTAATATTACATTCATGCAACAGCAAGATAAAATAATATTAAGAAAATTAGGTAAAAAGCTGAAAAAGTTAAGGGAAGAGAAAAAAATCTCTCTTAATTCATTTGCTTTTGAAAACAATATAACTTCAGCTACTTTAAGCAGAATAGAAAATGGAATAGTTGATCCAAAGTTCATAACACTGCTTAAAATAGCTACTGCTCTCAATATACCTTTATATCAAATTCTGCAAGAATTAAATTTTAATTATGATTTAAATAAAGAATGAATATAATTGAATAATTCATTTATTTTTCACTTCCTGATGGCAATATTTCTGCAATTCTTGTTTTTATTGGTATTTATTTTAGGAATTGATATTCAATTTAATTTAAAGGGGCTTGCGTATAAATTTATGCTTAGTATAAAAACAATTTTGTCACTCCCTTTTTTATGAAGAAAGAATCTATATCGTAGAATTAATTTGTATATTTATTTTGCAAAATTCAACGTTTTTATATATCCTAAAATTAGCCTATATAAAAGACTTAAAATACTTATTAAGGTATTAAAAGGAAAAGCTAATGGATAAAATAGTAAAAACAATTACTAAAGACCAACTTTTATTAGAATTAAATAATAATATATACGACATTAATGCAATTAATCAAACAGCATATAAATTTACTGACAAATGTTATATTTACATAAATCCTTTATCTAATGATATTATTGGCGTTTATTTTAAGTTAAAAGAACAAAATGATTCTAACCTTGAATTATTAGCAGATAATTTTTGTAATGAATTATTGGATCAACAAGTAAGAATAAGTGTTAATAAAGATTTTGGACATATTAGAGATATACTTGTTAAAAAAGCATTTCAGCATTTTGAAAGTTAGGATTTACTATGTCTTATAAGTTATTGCCATTTAGATTTACAAGATTTGATAATAATCAAGTTCTTCTATGCAATGAAGTAGGGGAATTTATATTTATCACAGACGATGAGTTTGATAGATTTATAAAATTTCAATTAGATCCCACTGAAACTGTTTTCTTGAATCTAAAATCAAAACAAATTCTTACGGATACAGAGATAGAACCTGTAATTGAGATGCTATCTACAAAATATCGTACAAAGAAGTCCTTTTTAAATGATTTTACATCTTTACATATGGTAGTAGCAACATTGAGATGCAATTCAACTTGTAGATATTGTCAGGTATCAAGAAGAGATATTAACGCAAAAGAATTTGATATGAACAAAGCCACAGCAAAAAAAGTTGTAGATTTAATCTTCAATTCTCCATCACCATCAATAAAAATTGAATTTCAGGGAGGAGAACCATTATTAAATTTTGAAATTGTCAAATATATCATTGAATATGCAGAATGGGTAAATATATTCAAAAAGAAGCAAATAGAGTATGTTATTTGTACAAACTTGAGTCTTATTAATGATAAAATACTTAATTACTTAAAGGACTATAAAGTTTATATCTCAACTTCATTAGATGGACATAAATATGTTCATAATAGTAATAGACCATTACAAGAATATGAAAATAGCTATGACCTTGTTATTGATAAAATAAATTTATGCATGACATATCTTGGACAAGATAGTGTTTCAGCCTTAATGACAACAACAAACCTTAGCCTCAAATATTACAAAGAAATAGTTGATGAATATGTGCAAAGAGGTTTCAATACAATTTTCTTAAGAAGTTTAAATCCTTATGGATTTGCTAAACGTGATAAAAGTCATATTGGCTACAATATGGATGATTTTCTCGATTTTTATAAAAAAACCTTAAACTACATTATTGATTTAAATTTGAATAATACATATTTTGTTGAAAGTTATGCGTGTTTATTATTAACACGAATTTTAACTCCTTTTTCCACTGGTTTTGTCGATCTTCAATCACCTTCGGGAGTAGGCATAAGTGGGGTTATTTATGATTATGATGGTAATGTATATATTTCTGATGAGGCAAGAATGTTAGCATCAACTGGAAATCAAAATTTTATTATGGGAAATGTCCATCAAAACTCTTATCAAGAATTATTTAATAGTAAATTTATGCATAATTTAATTAGTTTGTCTTGCATAGAATGTCTTCCTGAGTGTGCTTATTGTGCTTATCAAAGTTATTGTGGTATTGATCCTGTAAGAAATTATTCTGAACAAGGTGACACCATTGGAAATCGTATTTTAAGTGAATCTTGTAGGAAAAATAAAGAAATAATAAAGTATCTTTTTGAAAAAATAAGGCAGAACGACAACAGAATAAATTCAATATTTTGGTCTTGGATTAATAATTCTCCTATTAATAAACAAGAACAGGAATTATCATTATGCGAAGCTTAGCCGGGTATCCATTTAATATTAATAAATGTATTTTAGGTAAAGTAACAACAAAACAGGTTTTACCCTTTAAACGGAGAAACTATATATTTATTAGTACTAACTGTCATATACCAAGTGGGTATGCAGCAATATTAATGAATAAATTGCCTTCAGAAGTTGATCTTACTCCCATAGTACACATTATCCAAGATATTGATCATTTAAAGGATGGGGATATAATTTTGATTGAACCTTCAGGTCAAATTAATGTTCTCTATGAAAAAAATACTTATGATAATTCAATTTTAGTGACACAACGTTGTAATTGCGCATGTATTATGTGTCCTCAACCTAAATTAAGTAATGAATATGATCAACTTGATTTAAATATAAAGTTAATTTCCTTGATGGATAAAAACACTAAAATATTAGGAATTACAGGTGGAGAACCTACATTGCTTGAAAATAGTTTTTTTGAAATTATTAGTGCCTGTAAGAAATATCTTCCCAAAACTGAATTAAATTTGCTTACAAATGGAATTAATTTTCATAATCTTGATTTTGTCCAAAAATTAATTAAAATAAAGCATCCAAACTTATTTATTGAAATTCCTATCTACGCTGATACTGATAGCCAACATAATAAAATTATTGGAGCAAAAGGCTTCTATAAGACAATACAGGGATTGTATAATTTAGCATTATTTAATCAAAAAATTGGACTAAGAATAGTTATACATAAGCTTAATTACGAAAGATTACCTCAATTAGCCGAATTTATATACCATAATTTTCCTTTTGTTTTTCATATTGCTTTTATGCAAATGGAAATAATAGGACATGCAAAGGAAAACATTGATGAATTATGGATTGATCCTTATTACTATGATAATCATCTTGAAACAGCAATAAATTATCTAAATAATCGTCAAATGAATGTTTCTATATATAATTCTCAATTGTGTATCTTACCAAAATCTTTATGGAAATTTTCTAAAAAATCTATATCTAGCTGGAAAAATATCTATATTGATGAATGTACCAATTGTAATCAAGTTAATAATTGTGGAGGGTTATTTGTTTCCTCAATAAATAAGTATAGTGAATATTTAAAAACTATAAAATTTGATACAGAATTTGTATAAAAGATTGTTTTTAAGGAAATATTAAAATAAAATTATGATACAAAACAGGAATTATTATGAATGAGAAAAACATTTAGAATTATAGCTTCATTTTTAGTTTTATTATCTTCATCAATTATTGGAGATAAATCTATTAAAGCTGAAACATATAATTTTCCTTCTTTAAAAAGTGACAAGGATCATAGTTTACTTGTATTGCGACATGCAAATGATATATTTTACAGTAATGATTCAATTTTACTGGCATCTCATAGATCTCATTCTTCTCACCGTTCACATTCTTCTCATAGTTCTCACTCTAGTCATTATTCATCAAGTTATTATCCTTCTACTTCTAATTATTCCCCAACCTACACTCAAAATTATGTACCAATTACATCGAACAGTTCAAACATTCCTAATAATTCAAGTTCTTCTAATCCCGCAAATAATAATGGTGATAAAGCTGTCACTCCTTCAGGATATTTTACAATTGGCTCTTCAAAACGTGAAGTAGCTGATATTCAAGGAACGCCAACAAGTGTATATGGTAATACTTGGAGTTATGGGTATTCTTCTGTAACTTTTGATAATGAGGATAAAGTTAGAAGCTATTCTAATATCGGAAAAGATTTAAAAGTCAAAATTATTCCTACAACTAAAATTGAGAAAAGTTTCTTTACTATTGGATCATCAAAAGATGATATTTTAACAGTTCAAGGAACACCAACAAGTGTATATGGTAATACTTGGAGTTATGGGTATTCTTCTGTAACTTTTGATAATGAGGGTAAAGTTAGAAGCTATTCTAATATTGGAAATAATTTAAAAGTTAAACTCTATTAAATAAGTTCAGGGATAATATAAATAAAAATAGTTCACTTATTGAAAACCTCTCGTGAGTCTAACGCTTTTACTTTTTAATCCAATAAAAATAATTATTGGCAATTTTTATCTTAAAAATGTTTTTATATAAATAAGAGAATTTATTCCTGATACTTTAGCATGCCAAGAAGGTTAAAATGGAAATATCAAAGCTCTATCCACAATTTAGCACAAGCGATAGAAGGCAGCAGAATGTTCCTGTTGATAATGACAGACGTTCTGGCATGGATAGGCGTGTTAATGTTGATAATAGATTGAGACAGGATATAAAACAGGTTAAAGATACTTTTGAAGCATTCAGGACTCCTGAACATAAGGACACAAATAACGATTCGTTGAAAAATATTGAGGCTGGTGCTTTAAGTACAATTCCATTCTTTAGAAGATTTTTTGGAGTAAGTGAAGCATATTCAAACCATGAGTATTTTAAAGCTATTGGAAAGCTATTCATTCAACTAACTCAATTTCATGGCGATATAAAAGATGTAAAGTCAGCTTGTAAACAGCTAATTTCTTTTGACTTTTCTAAAACAGAAGCACAAAAGCCGTGGGGATTTATTATTGATACACCATTGGAAAATAAACCTGTTTTTAGAACTTTGGCAAAATATGATAAAACGCTTTATGATGTAAAGATTTTTAGTAAATTATTAGAAAAAATTGGAGCAGAAGAAGCCGAATATTTAGAAGATGGACTTATTAAATTCAATGGCACAAAGATATCTAAGATTACAGCCAGAGCATTTACTCGTATTCCTATTATGTCAGCAGTATTTTTAAGTCTATTAGAATTGCCGACAGTTATAAAATCAAAAGATAAATTTAAACAAACGGAAAAGGCTGCTTTTAATGTTGCTTCTACAGTTCTTATAAGTGCATTTATCGGAGCTGGATTAGCTTACTTTGGAGTATTACCTTCATTAGTTGGAATATTTTTAGGAACTTGTCTTGCCAGTAAGCTTACCAAGTATATCTTCAGCACCAATTGACTTTAAAAATCCTTTTAAGGCTCCCCTTCTAATAGGATCAGAATTTTCTGTTTGAAGCTCTTGTAATTCCGTTACAGCTTTTTTAACAACAGTATCTTTATCAATATCGCCATGATTAACTTGTGAAGCTACAGCTCTAAGATTATCTGGCAATAATCGTTTTGCTTGAAAACTAACAGGACTATAATTTACTAGCATTTTACTGATTCTCTCTTCTTAATTTCTCTCTGATTATTATAAAACACATAAAAATAAAAATTGCCTCTTATTCTTTTGTTATAAAATTAATTTTAAAATAAGTGCATAATCCAGTTAAACAGAATTAATAAGTCATTAAATATCTTAAATATGAAAAAGAGATTAGATATGAGAACTCAAAATTTATCAAATAAGTTAAATCAGGATTTAATAGAATATAAATAATTTGAAAAAATAGTTAATCTTTTGGGGTTTAGGATTGAGTTTGAGGTTTATAACGATAGAAATATTTAATAAATTAGAAGCTTCCATTTGTTTTTAGCTTATCTAATTTTTCTTTTAACGTATTAACACATTTTTGGGCTACATTACAATTGGACTCTAGCTGTTGAATCCATTTATCAGGATCTATATTGGTATATTTTTTTAGCTTATCTTTATTAGTTTTTATTTCTTCAATTAACTCTGGACAAGACTGTATAAATTTTCCTTCGCATTCTACCAACTTTTCCAGTTCTTCTTTGATACTGCACATAAAGATCCCCCCCTTTTCATCTCATAACAACAGCCAGAATACACATATACAATTCAGATTAACTATACTTCAAAAAGGATTTTAATCAAAATGACTAGAAATACATAATTTCATTATAATTGTTTTACCCCACTCTATAGCACTGCTAAAGGTTTATCATGAGGTGTTTTTTGAATATCTTTGCATAACGCTAATCATCAGGTATCCCACAACCATCACAAGCTTCACAACCTGTTAAATAGCTGTCTTCTAAGTCACCCCCGATTTGACCTTCACCACAGTATTCACAATATTCAATGTATTCTGTTATGTAGGAACACTCAGTGCAAATATAGTAATTATCATGCTGAATAACAGATTCTAAACTGCTACAATTTGAACAATTTTTTACTGTATAATCGTTATAATTGTTGCCAGTTACTATTTCAGTATCCAATAAATCAATAATTCGTTTTCGGTCTATTTTAATATTGCACTGTTCACACTCTATATCAATATTATTAAAATCAATTTCTGTGAGATAATCGCAATTGAGACAATACACTTTTATGGCTTCTTCTTCAGCTTTACAGACTTTACACCTGTATTGAAATAGATAATCAGTTAATTTTTGCTCTCTACTGGCTGGATATGTACATCTACGACAAGTTTTAAAAACGATACCTTTTTGTTTTTCTTCATCAATCTTTGATTTTACTTTTTCAAATCTCTTTTTATAGTAGTCTTTACGCTTTATATCTTGCATAAGGTCATTTAATTTCTCAATCCTATATTCATCTGGCGCAAAAATATCACTCCATTTCTCAAAAAGCTCTTGTAGAATAATCCATGCTTTATCTTGCTCTGCAATTATGTCTGCTTTAATTTCATCACCTGCATCTTCTGTATGAGCTTCATGGAAGAAGTGAATCATTTTATTTCTATGATCAGCAAGAGCATGAAAAGATTCGCTTATGCCAATAGGTAATTTTTCATTGGTTACATCAACTATCCGTTGAATAATAGATTTGAAATCTATTGATTTAAAATTACCCTGCTCAAACTTACATAGATTTGGTTTACCATCTATTAATAATGACCAATGTTCATTTAATAATTTTGCCTTTAAAATAAGCTCAATTGCTGAACAATAGTTGATTACAGAATATTTTGGTTGCTCATAAATTTGACCTATTGCATTTTCAAGAAAGTCAAAGGCATTCCCTAATACATTTTTTAAATATTTTTGGCTCAAAACAATACCCTGCTTTTAATACTATAAATACATATTACCTCATAAAAGGCTTTATGTTTGTTAATTTTTCTTCAAATTTGAGGAATTATGTATTTTGGATTATTAAATTTACACTTTTTATTAAATGTACTTTCTTTGTGCAAATTCTTTTGGTAAACTACTTCAATAAGAGTGATATATGTGAAGATGTGAAATGAAAATTAAACAAATTAAAATAAGTAATTTTAGACTATTAAGTGAATTCTCATTTGATGTTGAGGATAACTTATCTCTAGTAATAGGAAAGAATAATACAGGAAAAACCTCATTTTTAACTGTATTAGACAAATTTATAAATGGAAATAAAAGTTCTTTTACTTTTGATGATTTCAATTTGAAAGTACAAAAGCAAATTAAAGAAGCAGTAGAAACAGAAATAGCTCAAAGTAACTATAAAGATTTTAAAATCCAATTAAACTTATATTTAGAATACACACAAGAAGATAATTCGAAAAATTATTCAAAATTAATAATGGACTTAGATCCTGAAAGCACTATCAATGTTTTATCTTTTGAATATACACTTAAATATGAAAATTACAAAAAACTAATTAAAGAATTTAAACAAGTAAAAGAAAATAATCCTGAAGAAGATATTATTGATTTTTTAAATAAACATCATTCTCATTATTTCAATGTATACAAAAACGTTCTTGAATATAAAAAAGAGGAAAACTCTAGAGCAATTGAAGATAAAGATATAAAAAAGATAATTAACTTGCAAATAATCAGTGCAAAAAGAGAAGTTGCTAACAGTGAAGGCGAGAAAAATGCTCCTAAAACATTATCCAAACTATCTTATAAATATTTTGACGCTCAAAAGAATGACAAAATAACGGATATAACATCACTTCAACAACAGTTAAAACAAACAGATGAAAAATTAAGCAAAGAATATGAAAGTTTCTTTAAGCCTGTATATAAAAGCTTTAAAACATTTATCTCAGAAGAAGAAAATTCTATTATTGAAATAATGTCTAACTTACAAGAAACAAATCTATTGAAAGAAAATACATCTGTACGGTACAACCAAGATGGACATAATCTTCCTGAAGATTACAATGGTTTAGGTTATTTAAATCTATTTGCTATTATATTCAATATACATATAAAGTTAGATGAGTTTAAAAAGTCTACATTAGAATATCAAGAACCTGCTGATATTAATTTGTTTTTTATAGAGGAACCAGAGGCTCATACACATCCACAAATGCAGTACATTTTCATTAATAATATTAAAACGATGCTTGAAGAAGAAACAACAATAAAAAATGAAGATGGTACGATTAAAATTAACGATAAGGGTAAAAAAGAAAAATTAATAAATCTTCAGACAATTATAAGTACTCACTCTTCGCATATAGCATCACAAAGCGATTTTAACGATATAAAGTATTTTTACAGACAAGATGATTACAGTGTTATAGTAAAAAATTTATCAGATCTTGAAGCTCAGTATGTCCCACAGAAAAATAGAGCAGGTCAAGAAGAGACACCAGAAACTAGAGAAGACAAACGAAAATTTCAGTTTTTGAGAAAATATCTCACTTTAAACAACTGTGATTTGTTTTTCACTAATAAAGCAATCTTTATTGAAGGAGATACAGAAAGAATATTGTTACCAACCATAATGAAAAAGTTTGATAGTGAGAATGAAACTAATTTAATGTCTCAAAACATTTCTATTGCTGAAGTTGGTAATTACTCTCATGTTTTTGAAAAATTCTTAAAATTTCTGGATATAAAAGCTTTGATTATAACCGACCTTGATTCTATTGATACAAACAATGGCAACGAAAAATGTAAAGTAGATGAGGGAAATGGTACAAGCAATGCATCTATTAAACATTTTTTAAAAGATTTAACCTTTGATGATATAAAAATACTTGATTATGAAAGAAAACTTGTAAACCCAAAAATCAGAATTGCTTATCAAACAAAAGAACTTTCATATCAGGCAAGAAGCTTTGAAGACGCTTTTATAGCTTTGAATATAGATTTTATAAAAGAATATAAAGATAAATTTGATAGCTTAAAATGTAGAGAAGCTCTGATAACTGAAGGGACAAATTTCTATGATATTGCACAGAAATGTATAGATAAAAAGTCTATATTTGCAACGGACATATTATATTACAGTGATGATAATTTTAGCAATTGGCAAATCCCTGAATATATAAAAGAGGGATTAAAATGGCTAGCGGAATAATAAATCAGATAAAAGAGTATATTGATAATAATCAAAATTTTCTTTTAAGTGGTGGAGCTGGAAGTGGCAAAACATACGCATTAGGGGAAGTTTTAGAATATATTTATGAAAAAAGCCCTTTAGCTAGTGTTGCTTGTATGACTTATACCAATGTTGCAGTTGATGAGATAAAAGAACGTTTTCCATATAAAAATTTGCGAGTATCAACAATTCATGATTTCTTATGGGAAAATATTAAGGATTATCAAAAAAACTTAAAAATTGCTCTTTATAATCTTATCTTAAAGGAAGAAGAACAACCCAAATCAGGAATAAAATACAAAGGTGAAACGCCTATAATGGTTGATTTCTTTAATGATAAAGTAATCAATTATAAAGAGTATAAAAAAATAGAAGAAGGAATTATCTCTCATGATGAAGTATTAAAACTATCAAATTACATGTTTGAGCATTATCCTTTATTATCAGGCATTATCAAAGACAAATATTCTTTTATCCTAATTGATGAATATCAAGATACCGAAAATCAAGTAATTCAAATATTTTTAGACTATTTACAATCAAAAACTAATAAAATAAACGTTATAGGTCTTTTCGGAGATTCTATGCAGTCTATTTATGATAAAGGAATTGGAGATATTCAGTATTATATTGATAATGGAACTGTAAAAGAAATATTAAAAAATGATAATTATAGGTGCTCTAAAGAGGTTATAAGTCTTATAAATAAAATAAGAAATGATAGTATTAAGCAAGAACCATCATTACAAGATGATCAAGGCAATATTATAAATAAAAACGGCTCTGTAAAATTTATTTATTCTAGTTCAACAAATATCAACCGTATAAAGTTAAGCCCTTTGTTTGAGAATTGGGATTTTAACAATAACAAAGAAACTAAAGAGCTGTATCTCACACATAAATTAATTGCTAATGAGTGTGGATTTATAGATCTGTTTGATAAATATACGAATAAGGATAGGCTTATAGGTGATAACAGGGATAAGTTAATAAGGCATCTTTATAAAATAAAAGAAATTCTGGATTTATATAAAGATAAAAATTATAGTGAATTGGTAAGAAAGATTAATATCTATATTTCAAAGTCTTCTGATAAAAAAAAATTAAAAGAATCCTTTGATAGCATAGAAGCAATTATTAATAATTCCATAGAAGACATAATTATTAAAGCGGATGGCTTAAATCTTATTAGAATAGATGATAAATTAACCGAATTTATGACAGAAAAAGAAGAATTATACAATGCAGTAAAAACAATATCATTTAGACAAGTAATATCCTTATATGAATATGAATACGACAAAACACCCTACTCAACCCAGCATGGTATAAAAGGTGCTGAATTTGAGAATGTCTTTGTTGTTTTGGATAATGGAGGATGGAACAATTATAATTTTAAACATTTATTTGAAAATACAGAGGGGAAAGAATCAATTATAAAAAGAACTCAAAAGATTTTTTACGTATGTAGTTCAAGGGCAAAAAATAATTTAGTTGTATATAGTGAAAATCCTTCCCAAAAGATGATAAATCAAGCAATAAGCTGGTTTGGAAGTGACAACGTAGCTGAGATTTAAATTATTATAACCTCATAAGCCTAGTAAAATAGCATTCTAAGAGTTAAATGTTCAAGTTTCTTTATATGTGAATAAAATTTGAATTTGATAATTGTAAATTTTTTTATCAGAATTATGAAATTTTTACAATTTATTACACTTAAAACTCGCTTTTAGCCTCGATTTTATTTCTTTTGTATATACCAAATTTCACTTATTATTTTAATTTCACTCCCCTATATCTCCCCTTTCCCGATTTTTCTTTTGTGTCTGACATATTTCTAAAAAAGCAATCATTTTTCTAAAATTCGAGATATTATTAAATTTAACCTATGTTTTTTCTAACAAAAATGCTGTTTTTTAGGACTGAAAATCCCTGTGTCGACAGTTCGATTCTGTCTCTCGGCATTTTTCTATTGGTTGTTTTTGACGTTTTTGGATTCTGTAGTTTTAAGTAAATGCTACACTTTTGCTACAGTAGGAATTTATGGCTACAATTCAAAAACGTAAAACTAAATCAGGTAATATTAGCTATACTGCAATAAGTAACAAATAAAAAAATTTTACGTCTGAAATATCTGGTATTGAAAAAACCGGGTATTAAATATGAAAAGACTAAAATTACAAGAATACGAAGAAATAACAATAACTGAAATGCGTAAATACCATTCAAAAGCTAAAGTTCGGGAAAAAGCTCACGCATTAGAGTTATTAAATAAAGGTAAATCAAGAGAAGAAGTTGCTGAAATTCTTGGAAAGTTGAAAAAAACAATTTCAAACTGGACAGTAAATTACAAAAATTCGGGGATTTCTGGATTATTTGATAAAGAAAGATCAGGCAGGGCAAGAGAAGTAACGGACGAAATAAGAGATAAAATAATAGAAATAGCAGAATCACCAGAAACAAGTACAAAAAATTCAATCAGAGACGATATTGAAAAAAATTTGGAGTGAGATTTCATCCAAATACAATAAAATATCATTTAAAAAAAAGATGAGTATGTTTACAAAAGAACGAGAAACAGCCTTATTTACAAGAGGGATGAAACTCTTTTTATTAAAGCAAAAGAAGAACTTGGAATATATCAAAAGCTTGCAAAAGCAGGAGAAATAAAACTTATTTATGCAGATGAATCTGGTTTTTCTAGTAATTTACCAATTAATTATAGCTGGACAAAGAAAGGACAACAAAAACATATAGATAAAATAAATGATATAACTATTAAATCCAATGTTTTAGGCTTGTTTGATTACAAAGAAGAAGAGCTGCGTTATTCTACAACACAAGATAAAATGGATTCTGAAATGTTTATAGGCTTATTTGAATTAACGAAGCCTGAAAACGACATTCCTACATGTGTAGTAATTGATAATTATAGTATACATACAAGCAAAATAACGAAAAGAAAAAAACTTGAATGGGAAAAACAAGGTATATTCTTTTATCACCTACCACCTTATAGCCCTGAATTAAACCTCATAGAGAATAAATGGAATATCTTGAAATATTACTATATGACTAAAAGGAATTTTGACAATACAAACGACTTAGAGCTAGCCATACAAGAAGGAATCACTAAATTGAATAATAAGACGTAAAAATTTATTGTTACCTACTTATAATCTCATCTCTTAATTTGAGTGAAAATTCTAGGAGCAATAGAGCATCAGCTATTATTGGAATAAGCTTATACTATCTGGAGAAATTATAAACAGTACTGACATATTAAGAATAGAGAAGGAATTCAATATAACTTATATCAAATATATTCTTGGATTAAGGTTTTTGAATCCTGATATTATAGAGAAGATTTTAAATGGTAAACAACCAAGAGATCTTAATCTTCAAACATTATTTAAAATAAAAACTTCTGATTGGGACGAACAGAAAAAGATATTATGCTTCTAGAAATTATCTTTAAGCCGCTGATAATATTTCAGTGGTTTTTATTTGTCCAAATTCAGAAAGCCACTCGAAAAAGAGGGAAGGAGAATTTTGGGTTAATTCGGGATATAATTCTTAATTTTGTGGCTGTATACTCTTTCTCTAAAAGTAAAAATCGCGCTGTGTGCGGGCGATTCGCTTTATTTATGGCCACTTTTCTCTTTTTGTGGACTAAAAGCAGGTCTTAAAGGAATTCGAATCCTTGTGGCCGAAGATAGATTTATTCTATTTTAACCTTATAAATCAAGTATAGCTTGTTTTTACGCTCAAATCAACATTGATCCTATCATAGAACATAATACTTATCAAAGACTTGATTATACTACCATAATATGCTACTATAGAGTAGTAATAAAAAGAGGTAAAATATATGCCAAAAGTTTCTGTTTCACTTCCAGAGGATATAATTGAATTCATAGATGAACAGGGTAAAAATAGAAGTAAAACCATAGTCACTATACTTGAAGATTATAAGCAATTAAGACAGAAAGAAACCCTTGAAAAAGCTTACGAAGAATATGCTGAATTTAGTAAAGAAGATGATAAAGACATGCAAGGATGGGAAGAGACTTCATTGAAAGATATAGGTAAAGAATAATGGGAAGTCCAAAGCGTGGTGAAATTTGGCTTGTTGAATTCGATCCTTCCGTTGGAACAGAAATACAAAAAACAAGACCTGCTTTAATAATTTCAAATAATATTGCAAATGATAAAACTTCAAAAGTTACTGTAGTCCCGCTTACAAGCAGAATAAAACAGAATCCTATTATTGTTATTATTGATCCAGATAAATTGAATAAACTTGATAAACAGAGTTTGATAAGAGTTCCAGATATTTGTACGTTTGATAAGAGAAGATTAAAAAATAAGATTGGTGAAATTTCAAAAGAAAAATTAAAAGAAGTAGACAAAAAACTAAAACTTCATCTTGAACTAAATTAACAAAGTTAAGTTTAAAATCTAAAAACCGTTGATTGTGAGATCAACGGTTTTTAGTATTGAGCATTACTTATATTTATCTTTATTGCAACGGCCACTCGAAAAAGTGAAAAAGAGAATTTCTGCATGTTTTACTGATAAATCTACGTTCTCTACGATTTAATATGTTTTATCGTCAAACAAATAGCACCTTATGGCGCCATAATTAGGTTTAAATTCTCTCTATGAGAGCTTTTTAAGACTTAAAGCAGGAGAGGAAGGGATTCGAACCCTTGTGGCCGTGAAGCCCATTCGCTTTCGAGGCGACGCCGATAGACCAACTCTGGCACCTCTCCATAACAAAAATAAGATTATATATTATATTTATACCAGGCATCATTAAATCTGTGTTTATAGATTATAAAACAAGTTCAGAATGCCACTTGTATTTTAAACTTCTTGTATGAAGTTCAGTATAATTCTACAAGCAATTATTTCCCTTATCAAGAACAATAAAAGATTAATTTAAAAATAACAGTTAATTTTAATATAAAATGATTAATAGGATATATAAAAGGAGATTTTTTTTTATTATGAGAATAAAAAAGCAATTTTTACCAATTATATTTTTAACGTTAATATTAAGTATAATTCTGAGTACAGGCATTGCTAACCCAGGCATAAACCTAAAAGGATTTAACGGATATTCTGATACACTAAAGTTTGCTCAATTATCCGATGTTCATCTTGATATTAACGGAAAAAATACAAATAGAAGAATGCTTGGATCATCAAAAGATCTTTTGAAAGACGCTGTAAAACAAATAAATTGTATTAATAATATAGATTTTGTTATATTTTCGGGAGATCAGATAAATAGGCCTCAAAAAGATGATTTATTAGAATTTATTAATATAGCAAATAACTTAAAAACCCCATGGTATTTTGCTTTTGGAAATCATGATGTAGGTGTATGGAGCTCTTTTAACAAGAAAAAATATCTTAAAATCATAAAAGAAGCAAACTGCTGCATTAAAGCAAATAAAAGTTATTACAGCTTTGTGCCGAAAAAAGGATATTTGGTTGTTGTGATGGACCCCGTAATTGATACAAGAATTACTGCAAATGGTTATGTCGACAAACAACAACTAAAGTGGCTTGACGAACAGTTAGATAAAAACTTGAACTCAAAAGTTCTTATTGTTGAACATCATCCGATCGTTGAACCTTTTGAAAGCAAAGGACATAAAATTATTAATTCAGCAGAGTATCTTGATCTATTAAAAAAACATAATAACGTGATTGCAGTCTTAAGCGGTCATTACCATGCCACAAAGATCAAACAAGTGGGAAATATTGTCTTTATTAGCACGCCATCTCTGGTTGAATACCCGAATGCATTCAGAATAATTACAATTAATAAAAACTGTAATAAAATTACATTTAATTTTGAATTTAAAGAAACCAATATGAAAGACGTACAGCAATTAAGCAAAAGCCTGTCATCTTCTCAGGACCTTTCAGCCGGTAAAGAAAAAGACAGAAATACAAGCATAATTCTTGATCTTAAATAACTGCATTTTCTATTGCATCTATCACCATATCAGGCGTAATACCTGAAAGACATTTCCTATGCCTGCATAATCTGGTAAGGCAAGGCCTGCAATCTAAATCCAGACAGATTTGCTGAATAAATGAATATGGCGTATAAGGTTTCCATTGAGTTTCATTCGTTGGCCCGTAAATTACTATAATATTTTTTGTGTTTGCTGCTGCTGCAAAATGTGCGGATGCAGTATCCAGAGTAATAGCTAAATCTATATGTTTGTATAGTGCTATTGTTTCTCTAATTGTTGTTTTACCGCAAAGATTATGTATTTCCACTCCTGATTTTCTTGATATGTAATCATAAATAGATTTTTCTGCTGAACAGCCTGTAGCAATTATGCTGAAATTATATTTTTCTTTTAAATATTTTATTATTACTGCCCAGTTATTAAAATTCCATTGTTTTCCAGGAGAACCGGCTGTTGCATGGATTAAAACCCTGCCTCCTGAAATATCTTTTATCAGGGTATTTGCTTTTTTAATATCATTATCAGATAATAATACTTCTGGAAAATCACTATCTACCTCCAGTTGAAGGGTTTTTAACATATCCATATATATATTTATCTGATGTCTTTTGTCATAAACAGTTGCAGATTTTATTAAATGGGTCATTAATTTTCGCCATAAAAAAATGTTTTCCAGTCCTAATTTTTCAAGATTAAAACCAACTCTTTGCTGGACTTTTGCCTGATATCCGGCTAATGCCCAGAAAAATCTGATATTAAACAAAAAAATCGTGTCATAGTTTTGCTTCTTTAAAAATGAAACTTTCCTGCCGGTTTCCTCTCCTTCAAGATAAAAATTATCAAAATAAGGAAGGGTTTCCAGTAGATTTTTTGCATTTTTATTACCTACAAGGTCAATTTTTACTGAATTTCCAAAACTCTTGCTCAGATTTCTAATAGCAGGAGTGAGCAAAAGAATATCTCCAATGTACTCGGGCAAAATTATTACGACTTTTTTAGGAGAAATAAAAGAAATTCTTTTTTTTACAGGTTGAGAATTAAATTTATCTGCTGTTTTGTTTACCAATTTTACAAGTTTATCTGCATTCATGTCGTTCACCTATCTTGAAATTAAATTACACATTTCAAAAATGAAAAAAATGATACATAAGGTCATACCTACATTTCTAATTTATTTTTAAAATTAACAAGACAATTGGTTGAACTGCATTGTAAAACTATGTTAAGTTTATAATACAGATTAATTAATACTAATCGAGCTGGATTTATAAATAATTGTGACTAAAATGGGGCTTTTAACAGAGTTTTTAAGTAAATTATCGAAAAAAATCGAAATAACCGTTCACGAAGTCAAAATTGATAATCTGAGCGAAAAATTGAACGGACTTACAATTGCACAGATATCAGACCTGCACATAACTGAATGGAATATAGACTTAATAGAACATACTATTGAAGTTGTAAACAGGTTAAAACCTGATATAGTTACTATGACAGGAGATGCAATATGCAACGGAAAAAAATTTCTCCCCTGTTTAACAACTTTATTTAAAGAAATTGATTCAAAATACGGAAAATTTACATGTATTGGAAATCACGATCACTCTGACGGTGACGGTAGCGCTGCAATACAACATACTTATAGAAAAGCAAATTTTCATGTGCTTATGAACTGTTCTGCCGGTGTTAATATACAAGGCGAAACTATTTATTTTGCAGGGGCTGATGACATAGAACTGGGAAAACAAAATATAGTCAGTATGACAAAAAACATTCCGCCAGAAGCGAAATCAATCTTTTTAACCCATAACCCCTTGAATTTTGATCAATTGACAAAATTTAATCCTGATCTGGTTTTAGCTGGACATACACACGGTGGACAAATTATTCCTGCAATTTCAAAATTTTTATACAAGCATTTATACAAATCCGATTATATTTCAGGATTTTATAAAACAGAAAATTCCCTACTTTATGTAAATAGAGGAATAGGAACCGCTTTACTGTCCCCTTTGATACTAAATAAAAAACTGATTATAAATACTCCCAGAATTTGTTCCAAACCTGAAATTAGCTTATTCAGACTTGTTCCTAACAAAATGGGAAATCCTAATTTTTCATAAAAATTGAATTTTTTCTAACTCCTCATAACTTTGATTTATTGAAATCTTAGTGTTATAAATTATTTAGTCTGAACAATTTTTTGGAATAGCAAAATGGAAAAAAGATCGGATTTATACGGAATAATTTTAGCAGGTGGAAGCGGTAGCAGATTATGGCCGCTAAGTCGTGAAATGCATCCTAAACAGCTTTTAAAATTAGCAAAAAATACTACTTTATTTCAATCAACATTTTTAAGACTTAAAAACGTCATTTCTCCAGAAAATATAGTCACAGTAACCAATGTAAAACACGCAGAAGAAATTAAATTACAGTTAAATGAATTAAATTCATGCGATTATTCTGAAACTAACCGCATTGTCATAGAACCTATCGGTAGAAATACTGCTCCTGCTATTGGACTGGCTACTTTATATATTTTAAAAGAAATTGCAGAAATAAACAGCGATCCTGTAATAATTGTTGCTCCTTCTGATCATCTTATAAAACAGGAAGATGTATTTGCAAATGCTTTAATTGAAGGAATTAAATTAGCTGAATCCGGTTATATAGTTACATTCGGAATCAAACCAGACAAACCGGATACAGGGTATGGTTATATAAATACTTTAAAAGATACATCTATAGAAAAAACTTCATCACAAGGGTTGAAAGTTCAGGAATTTAAAGAAAAACCGGATTCGGATACTGCTGAAATATACTTAAATGCAGGTACATATTTCTGGAATAGCGGTATTTTTATGTTCAAAGCTTCAACTTTAATGAATGAACTTAATAAATTCTGTCCTGATGTTGTAAATATTCTTGAAAAAAGTCAGCTACAATCAGCAGGACCTACAATAAAATTTGATGATTATGAAAAAATGCCTGATATATCAATAGATTACGCAGTAATGGAATATTCAAATACAATAGCACTTATTCCTATTGATTGCGGCTGGAATGATATGGGTTCATGGCAGGCTATATTTGATATAGAAGATAAAGATGAAAGAAATAACTTTATTTCTGGCAATGTTATAGATATAGAAAGCGAAAATTCTTTAATTTACAGCACATCAAAACTTGTAACAACAATAGGGCTCAAAGATACTGTTATTATTGAAACAGAAGATGCAATATTAGCCTGTGACAAAAACAGAACACAGGATGTTAAAAAGATTTTTGAAAACCTGAAAGAAAACAACGACCTTGCCTGCAAGGTGCACAGAACTGTATTTAGGCCGTGGGGCTTTTATACTGTACTTCAGCGTGGCGATGGTTTCCTGATAAAGATCATTCAGGTTAATCCCAAAGCAAAATTAAGCCTTCAAATGCACCATCACAGAAGTGAACACTGGGTTGTCCTGGCAGGTATAGCAAAGGTCAGAAAAGCTGGTGAAGAAATTATTCTTAATGCAGGTGACAGCATTGACATCCCTGTTATGGTTAAGCATTCTCTTGAAAATCCCGGAATGATACCTCTGAAAATCATTGAAGTTCAAAACGGTGATTATCTTGAAGAAGATGATATTGTACGTTTTGAAGATATCTACGGCCGTGCTTCTAATTAATTTCTATTTTATATTAAATTAATAAACGGTATTAAAAGTTCTGTCTCCGGCATCACCTAAGCCAGGAAGAATATAGCCTATATTATTTAATTTTTCATCAACGCATGCCGTTATAATTTTAACTTCCGAAAAAACAGACTGAAGCTTTTTGATACCTTCAGGGGCACTTATTAAGCAGATAAATCTGATATTCCCTTGAGGAATATTAAGATCGGTAAATAACTTTATAGCAGCAACAGCTGATCCGCCAGTTGCAAGCATAGGATCTAACAGATAAACAAAAGTTCTATCAGGATTATTTAATTCATCAGGCAGATTATTATAATAAGAAACAGGTTTCAAGGTTGTTTCATCCCGATATAACCCTACATGATGTACTCTTGCAGTTGGAAGTATATCACTTGCCACACCTGAAAATGCAAGTCCGGCTCTTAAAATAGGAGCTATGATTACTTCGGCTTTGGTATCTATAATATTAGCCTTTGATTGAACTAAAGGTGTTTCAATATTTACTGTTTCCAACGGAATATTATCAGTAGCATTAATTAAAAGAATCTGTGCAATTCTTCTTGCCGCATTTCTAAAAAGTTCTGAAGATGTATTTTTATTCCTTAACACCGTTAAATTATGCTGTAACACAGGATGGTTAATTACAAGTAAATTTTCAACTAATGATTTCATTTTTATACAGCTCAATATTTATGTACGATCCTGTGTCCTAGTATAAATCATACAAGACAAGTTTTCTACCATAAATTTATTTACTGTTGGTTTTGCCTCTTTTATATCTAAAAAGCATAAAATCATCCAGAGTATAAACTTTTATAGTATCTATATCGTTTTTATCTTTTTCTATTCTGATAATTTGAAAAGAATCACTATTTGTTACATGATCTGCGTCATACCAGTTAAAAGTATCTATATTGGGTAAGCAGTATTCATTTTTACTAAATATTGCAATAGCTTCAGCTTTATAACCTGCTTCTCTTGTTTTAATTAATGCATCTAAATCTGCCGGTATGAAAAATCTTGGACTAGTTGCATCTAATCTGGTTCCGGTAAAAATCTTATCAGAGTTTTCTACCATTACGGCTGTTCCTGCATTCTTATCTGACAATAATGCTAAATTTTGTTTTTCACCAGTTATATATGCACCTTTTGCAGCAATCAATAATATTCTTATTTGCTCTTTGTTTAATTGCTTTTCTCCAAGTTTATTTGCAGAATCCGAATAAGTTATCTTATTACTGTCTATCAATTTATTGATATCCTGCTTTGTATAAGATGGAACTATATTATCGATTTGAGGTAAATAATCCTTCAAAGTTTTTACATGGATACTGATTTGTTTAGTTACAGGATCAATAATTGGAGTTACTACCTGAATATGTTTTGCTTTTGAATCTCTTTCAGCTATCTTATATAACCATGTATGACACCAGGAACATGGTGAAATAACACTGCCATTATCACGAACTAAATCATCCTTTGCCACGGCAAAAGCTTTTATTCCATATGGTGGAAGTCGGTCGTCAACTATGCCAGAATCTTTTTTATAATTTGAAATTACATAGGCTAGAGCATTTCTCTCACCACAATGCGTAAAATCTTTTGTTATTTCAAAATTTCCGGTAACATAAGGCTCAGCATATGATGTAGTAAGCATAGCCACTCCATTATATGCTTTTGAAAATTCTACCAGGTTATTTTTTTTATTTTCAATAGCTTTTTCTTGTGCTCTGTCGACTAAATCATAAGCCTGTTCTGGAGTTATTTTAAATTCTTCAGGAACAGCTTGAGCCAGAGGTGAAAAGACGATCGGATAAGAAGATGCTCCTTTGGGTAATATATCACTCTGTATTTTTTGTGCAAAACTGATTAATTTGGAATTAACAGGATTTACTTGCATATTGTTTTGTCTGATAAATACATCATTATTCAAATTTGTGTATGTTAAATTCGAATTATATCTTATATTCTTGCTCTGCTGGATATTATTAAAATTTATAGTCGGATTAATCTGATTATTTACTAACATATTTCTTCCCTGCTTCCACACGTTTAAAAAACAGGCAAGAAAAAAAGTTGCTCAATTTGATTATTTTTTTAACAATTTTTAATAAATTTATCGACAGAATATAATTCTGTCGATAAATTTATTAAAAAAGTGGATGTCCAGATCCTTATAACCGTCGATTCCGACGAGTCAAGCTAGAATCCGGACACCCTATATTAAAATCCCGCTCGGGGTAATTGTTGAAGCTCAAAATAATCGAAACTTTATATACCAACACAATCCGCCCTTACCAAACATTAATAATATATCATTATTTAATATAAACAACATCGCCTGATTGTATTAAACATAATTAATAATATTTTAATAAATATATATTTATATTTATTAGATATACCTGATCAGCTTATTTTTGAAGTGAAAAACCTGAAATAAAATATGTTAGACAATACAAATTAATTTTTCTGCATATCTTAAAGTGAGTAAATTATAATGCGCAAAAAGCGGATAAATAAACTTTCTCTTGTAGATATTCCTACACAATCAGAAATAGAAAGAAGAAGGCTCATTAGAACGGTCTTTTTGATATCTATCGGACTAATATCAGGTATAATTTTGATAATTTCACTATTAATAACAAATGGAGTAATGAAACTTTCAACTGAATTACCTGATATATCTGTATTAAAAGAATACAAACCGGATCAAACTTCTTTAATTTATGATATTAACAATAAACTGGTCGCAAATATACATGGTGATGAGGATAGAGTTGTTATTCCACTCAATAAAATATCCCCACATCTTCAAAGAGCCGTAATTGCAATAGAAGACAACAGATTTTACAATCATGGAGGTATTGATCTAATAGGAACACTACGAGCAGCTTCAACAAATTTTTCAGGAAGTGACTCTGTTCAGGGAGGCAGTTCAATTACACAGCAGCTCGTTAAAAACTCCTTTCTATCTCCCGAAAGGTCTATAAAAAGAAAACTTATTGAAGCAATTCTCGCTGTTCGAATAGAAAGAATTTTTAATAAGGACAAAATTCTAGAAATGTATTTAAACCAGATATATTGGGGAAATTTAAGTTATGGAGCAGAGAAAGCCGCAAAAAGATATTTTAAAATACCGGCAAGTGAACTTAATCTTGCTCAAGCAACACTTCTTGCGGGTTTAATAAAAGCTCCTGAAGGTTATTCACCTTATAAAAATTTTAAAGCTGCAAAACTTAGACAAAAAATCGTACTCCAAAAAATGGAATATTATGGTTATATTACACATAAACAAAGAATATTGGCAGAAAAAGAACAGCTTAAATTCGCTGCCAGGACACAATCTTATAGTAAATATCCGTATTTTGTAGATTATGTTACATATATGCTCAGAAAAATGTACGGTAATGACCTTGTTAGAAGGGGTGGACTAAAAGTTTATACTACTCTTGATCCAAAAGCACAGGAACTCGCTGAAAAAACGATTAGTGAAGGCATTAAATCAATTCCAAAAGGATCAGGAGTCAGGCAGGGTTCTCTTGTTTCAATAGATGTAAATACCGGATATGTTCAGGCACTTGTTGGAGGCAATGACTTTGCAAAAAGTAATTATAACAGGGCTGTCTATGCAAAAAGAGCAGCCGGTTCATCATTTAAACCCGTAGTTTATCTTACCGGACTCAGGTTGGGTAAAATTACTCCTGAAAGTTTAATAATCGATGCTCCGATTTCTTTCAATACCGGCTGGAATATATGGTGTCCACACAATTGGGACGGCAAATATATGGGCAAGATGACTATAAGAAAAGCATTAACTTTATCCCGGAATACGTGTACTGTTAGAATAGCTCTGAAAGTTGGAATAGATGCGATTTTGGAAACAGCACGCAAAGTAGGAATTAAAAGTAAAATAAACAGGGATTATTCAATAACATTGGGTTCGTTATGCCTTTCACCTCTTGAAATGGCAACGGTATATTCAACTTTTGCAAGACAGGGAGCTTATATAGAACCAATCTGTATAAGAAAAGTAATAGATGCACAGGGAAATATAATTGAAGTACATCAATCAAGTCCAATACAGATCGTCAGTCCTGATTTTGTACGACAACTTAATTCAATCCTTGTTGATGTAGTTGAAAAAGGCACAGGAAGACTTGCCAAACTCGATGACAGGTCGGTTGCAGGAAAAACAGGCACAACTGACAATGTAAAAGATATCTGGTTTACAGGATTTACGCCGGATACTGTAACTTCAATATGGATGGGTAATGACGAAAATCAACCGTTAAAAGGAGTGTTCAGCAGTAACTGTGCTCAATTATGGGGAATATACATGAAAGAATTTTATAAAATAAAAAAAATTCCTCCAAGATTTTTTACACCTCCAGATAAGTCCCATACTGAAAAATTGAGACGACTGGAAGCTCTGGGTAAAAAAGAAAAAACAGAGAAAGAAAAAGCTGAAAAAATCAAAGAAATGAAAGAAAAATTAAAAATAGAAAAATTAAAAATAGAAAAAACAAAAAAGAAAAATAAACCTGAATTAAAACAAAAGAAAAAAATTAAAAGGGTTAATAAAGACTCTGAAACTTATAATCGTAAAAATTCTGATTTATACACTAATTCTGAGTTATACCCCCAAAAAGAGAATACAAAACTAAATAAGGAAACCTTGAAAAACACTAAAGAACCTGATTTAAAACCCAAAATAGAAGTAGAATCAATTCCTATGCAGGAGCAAACAATTGATATAACCCCACCAGTTCCCGAAAATATACCGGAAGTAATAGATCCAACAGATAACACCCAACAAAATGCCCCACCTCCGTAATATATTAATAAAGTAATTTACTTATAAATTATCGGGTATTATCTCAGCACAGATTAATCTTCAACCTGCCGGTTCCAAGAATTTTGATTAAATTATTCATTATTTATATGTAAATATCGATACAAAATCCTACTAATGTCTTATAATAAAGCTATTAAAAACTGTTATTCTATAATTATTAAATAATTTTCAAGAAGTAATTACTATATATGGCAATAAACCAAAAAACTAAAATAAGCTTAACAATATTTATAACTGCAATTATAGTTGCAGCAATATTTTTTCTCTATTTTAAATATCTACCGAAAGTTATTAACCTTGAAAAACACAGACCTCAAATCGAAGAAGCTATAAAGGAAAATATTAACCTCCCTGTAACATTAGGAAAACTCCATACTTCAGTCACCTGGAATCTTGGAGTCAGAATTGACCTTGATAGTTTAAATATCCGCCATTCCGATAAAAGTAAATTTATTTCAACAGGGACTGCTTCAATTGAAGTATCCATTCCTGCATTTTTAAAAAAACAGGTATTAATCAGGGAAATTGATATAAATTATCCTGTTGCAAATATTACACGGTTTAAGAATGGTATTTTTGATATTGAACAGTTAATTCCCCCGAAAAACAAACCTGTAAAATATAAAGTTGTTTTCAAAAATTCAAAAATTATAATTAACGAATACCAGATCTATTTTAACGATAAATATATGTCTCCAGCTCAATTCATAACAATAACAGGCAAAAATATACAAATTTCTGAATTCAATCCTGATAAATTTATAAATGTATACGCTAATGGACAAGTGTTAGCAAAATCAAAGCCGAATACTAAGTTTGATATTCACATATATACACATCTTCCGCTTAAAAAAAGAAATTTACTAAATAAAACCTTCGGAATTAATGGAACAGTCCAAAATATTTATCCTGGAGCGTATTTAACGTATATCAATAAATATATTGATAACAAATTTATTGATTTATCAGGATTTGCAAATCTTAAATTCGATATAAACAGACCTGATTCAAATAACGATATTTTTAATTTTAAAATAGAAGGCTTTGCTAATGAACTTCAGGGAAGAAAAAAATCGAAAGGAAAAGTAATAAGCATTCCTGAACAGTTAAAGATTATATTGGACGGAAGTATTGATAATTCAAAAAAACAAATATTAAACTTGAATAATGCTGAATTCACCAGTCCTAATGCAAATGTCAATTTAACAGGTAAAATATATAATTTCAAAACTAAAAACAAAAACCTGGACTTAAAATTAAAAGTGGCTAATTCCAGAATTGAATCTATTGTTGAATTATTCCCAAAAGAAATCAGGGTTCCAAAAGATCCGTTTAATAAATTGTATAAATACAATGCAAAAGGAAATGCTACAGCTGATATCACCTTAAAAGGGTATTATAGAAATCCTCAAATGTACGGTAATGTTAAATATAACGATTTTTCTATTGACGAAAACAGGACTAATGTTCCAAAAGGTAGTGGTCAAGTTGATTTTGATGGATATTATTTAAAGCTTAATACTTTTACTTACATAAATCCAAATGAGCATGTAAAAGTAACCGGAATTATAAATCCTTTAAAAGACAAAACAATTGACCTTAATATAGTTTCAAATAACCTTGAAATTGAAAGGGCACAAAAAGTCCTTCTTATTGTTAGAGATATCCTGAATTTCAAACTTGGACCAGTTCCTTTAATGCATTTAAAGGGTAGAGGTGATGTAACTTTAACAATTAAAGGCCCTACAAAAGCTCCTAATTTAGACGGATTTATCAATGTAAAAAACGGATATGCCACTTATGAACTACTTGCAAAGTTTGGACATGATATAAACGGCAAACTTTTATTTAAAGATGATCGATTTATTTATAACAAAATAACCGGATATGTAGAAGATTCAAAAGTCATTGCAGAAGGTTATTCTACAATGAGATTGGATAGTTTTAGCGATGTAAAGCTAACTTTGCCAAAAGTAAACTTAAAAGCAGGTCACGAATTTGTTTTTAACAGCCCTTTGCTTATAAAAGTTAAAGAGTCCCTTATAAACATGGAAAGTGCAAATGGCAGTGCAGATGCTGTAATATACCTCAAGGGAACAAATCAAAAGCTGTATTCTAATGGAATTTTTATATTAAATGGAGCAGAAGTACAATATAATGGATTTAACGAACCGTTTAAAAATCTGAACGGAATTGTCAAATACAATGATGAAATGACTTTCCTTGAAAATATAAAAGGAATAGTAGCTCAAAGCCCTGTAATTGCAAATGGAACTATTGATAAAAACCAAAATATAAAATTAATTTTAACCTCTAATAATGCCAATCTTGCAGAAGGCAGAAAATTTATCAAAAATAGTCCGATACTATTTGAAACTGAAAATGCTTTACAGTATTATCAATCATTTTCAGGAACTTCAAAAGCAGAATTAAGCCTTACTGGCTATATTCCCGGTAAAAAAATATTTGATTACATAAAATTCAAGGATTTTAAAGCATCATTTTTTAATAAAAAATTCGGCTATCCGGTTAATGTATCGGGCAATCAAGTTTTATTTACTATGGATGCAATGTATACTAACAACATGAAGGGTTCTGCTCTTGATACTCCATTTGTTGCATCAGGTAAGATTACCGGTTTTATAGCTAAAACCCCACACCCGAACATGAATATTAATATTCCCAAATTGGAACTTTCTAAAGTTATCTTACTGAGCAAATCCGAACTCGTACAAAATAAAGTAAAATCTTATCTTAATAAATTTGATAATTTAAAAGGCTCATTTGGTGCAAATATTAATCTTCTTCCTCATGGATATATAGCAAATATAAAAATTAATGACATTCAGGCACAATATCTGCCCTGGAATACTCCTTTATACTTAAATGAAGGCAGAATTACAGTATCACCTGAAACATTATTATTCAGTAATGTTTATGCAAAAACCGCAAAGTCATCGGTTTATTTAAATGGCAGCTTTAATAATTATCTGACCAAACCCGGAATGGATCTGATCGCTTCAGCAAAAATTAACTCGGATGATATCAATGACTACTTGAATCCTCATTTAAAAAATCCTTTAACAGCTAAAGGAATAATTCCTGTATCAGCAATTATTAAAGGAAATCCTGATCACTGGAAAATTATTTCTCAATTAGTTTTAAATAAAGGCTCAAATATTGCTTACCTAAATGATCTTCAACTTCCGGACAATAAAACAAGAATATTCAACTTGAATGCAACCGGAGGGAAAAACAGAATTGTTATTAATAATCTCGATATTGCAGTTGATGACGCATTGCCTAACAAAAATATGCCTAACGAATATTTGTTAAATATTAAAGGTTCAATTAATAATTTAGAATCAGAATATCCTTATTTTGATAAATTATCTGTAGTAGCCCCAAATCCCATTGATATAACTTTATTTAATACAGCTATAAAAACAAAAAACTCTGATCCTTTTTTTAGCGAGGGTAAAATTAAAGGCAATATACTTCTGAACGGCAAAACTTCTTCACCCCAAATACTTGGTAATCTCTCACTATATAACGTTAATATTCCATCTCAACAAATAATAATAGACAACAGCGACATTAATTTGAATCAGGACGACATAACAATTAATAACGGAAATATCAATATTGGAGGATCTCCTGTTAAAATTAACGCTGTTCTTGCAAATGTACTTGATTATCCACTATTAGTAAAAAATATAACTATTGATTCTCCTTCATTGAACATTGATAGGATGTCAAATTTATTCAGTAAAAATACTTCAGAAAAGGAAGATTTGCCTCAGTTTGTAGTAACAACAGGAATAATGAATGCTCAGGAACTGATAATAAGTAATTTAATTACCAATAATGTCACTTCTAACTTTACATTCACACCTGATTGGTTATTATCAGTAAATAATATGTCTCTTAACGCAGCAGGAGGAACAGCTACAGGTGAAATTCTCTATAATATAAAGTCAACAGATATTTCTGCCAATATTACAGTAAAAAACATGCAAGCTAATGCTGCTGCTACAACCATGTTAAAACTGCCTAACGAAGTATATGGTATTTTAAACGGCAAAGGGGTATTTAATTCAAAAGGCAGAAATTCACAGGAAATTATTGCTAATGCAAATGGTTTTGCAAGTTTTAAAATAGCTGATGGGAGACTTGTACGACTCGGCTCACTTGAATACTTCCTGAGAGCATATAATATCGTTCAAAGCGGAATAGCAGGATTTAATTTAAACAATATTCTTGATCTGATAGTACCTCAGAATACCGGGAATTTTCAGGCTCTTGAAGGTACACTCATTACAAAAGACGGTGTATTAAAAACAGATAATCTGTCTTCTAAAGGTAAAAACCTTAGTTTATTTCTTTCAGGTGATATTGATATGGTTACAAACAACGCTAATGTCACAATTCTTGGTAATATGTCCAAAAAAGTTTCAGGATTGCTTGGTCCGATTGGAAGTGTTTCCATAAACACATTTATTGATTTCATTCCCGGAATAGGTTTCCTTCCATCCACTCCTGATACGGGGCTAATAAATTTGATTCCAGGAATAAGCCGTATACCGGGACTTGGACTTGGCGGAAGCAAAAAAGTCAGACGTTTTGCTGTTAAAATTGATGGGAATCTCTACGATCCAAAATCAGTCAAAAGCTTCAGATGGCTTGATTAATATTCACCAAATAATGACTTGTAATTACCATGCATGTCTTTTCCGCCTGTATGCAGCAGCTTTGTCTGTCTGCTTACTTTATCTATTAAATTATTGAATTCTATTAATTGAGGGTGTTTGGAATAACCCTGATAATGAGTTTCAATAGAACCTGTTATTCCTCTCATGTTTGTTTCCTTATAAAACCAGTCCATAATATTTTTCATATGTTTTTCAAGATATACTGTGTCTTTATAAGGATCATTCTTTTTAAAATTTTTTTTTAAATTGGCTCTAACTTTCTCAAAAAGTATTACAGGATGTGCAAATCCAAGTATCCCGTCAAAACCAAACTTATGAAGATTCTTAACAATTTGTATTGTCTCTATCTGCCTATCCACCAGTAAAAAGCGAATAAACTCGTGTGGCGGCTCCATATCTGATTCGTGGAATGTATCATAAATATGATGCATTTCCTTTCTCCATATCAATAATCTTTGCTCTAACCCATCTACAAAATTATATATTTTTTTATCAAAAGGATTAGCACCATACAGTAAAAATTCACTCTCAGATATGGTTCTCTCTAGAACAGGACTTGTATATTTTGATGAAATTTCTGCACTACCGGTTATAAATCCTATATTCCTGTATTTATAGGGATTTTTTGCAATTATTTCTATTATATCCTTACATCCTTTAAATGCATTATGATCAGTTAATGCAAAAATAAAAGGAATATTTCCAGCTTTTCTTTCAGAATTCAGTACAGTTGATGCAGTTCTTCTATCAGCATATTCTGCAAATATATTCAATATTTCTTTTGGAGTACCATTCCCGTCTGAACAGGTTGAATGGATATGTAAATCAACTCCATACTCCTTTGTTCCGGGAACATATACTTCTGGGGTTTTATCAAACTTAATTAACAGCATTTTTAATTCTTCCGGGCCGATTAATGATGTTAATTTCCATTTTTCGTGATCAGGCAACTTTAAAGCGGCAAGAATATTTTTACGTAAAATATCATCTTTTGGGTATTTTTTTGCTAATTCTTCAACTGTTCTTTGCGATTTAATTAAAAAAGCATTAAACTCGGATGGTGTAAATATCGAACCTCGAAATGATATTTCCTTACTTCTTAATGTAAATGAATCAGTTAAATTACTATTTTTAACTGATAAAGAATTATATTTTTTATTTAAAAAATTTAGGACAAAGCTGCTGTTAAATCCTGAAGCCGTTATTTGACTATGCAAAGTTACCATTTTATACCTGTGTTTTTATAAATTAAAATATTAAAATATTCTCACATATATAAAAACACCGAAAAAATTTTATTGCTATGAAACAGTAAATGGGAATAGAGTATAAAGGCACAAAAAATAAATAATCCCGTCTTTTCTGTCTGAATTTATGGGCATATTATATTTCTTTTGAAGTAAAGAAACTATCGAACATTATTCTTTTAACCGGGATTTTTAGGATTAAATATTTTTTTACACCAATTTTCTTATTCCTAAACTTCTACTTTTTATACCTGACTTCTTAAAAAATGAAGATATTTATGACTGACTAAATCTTCCAGAATCATATTTGCACCGCGTTTTAAAGATATCTCTTTGCCATTTTCAAAATTAATAGCATTAAAATTTGGAGTAAACGGAATCAATGATTTTCCTGTAACAATTCTAGTAATTGCTATTATTTTAAATATCACTTCATTTACATCAAAATAACCTATTGCAGGTGCGAAATATCCACCTGCCTGCTGAAATTTTCTTGCTAATGGAGTATCTGGATAAGGCAGATATGGCCCAATATCAATAATATCAATATCCAGTTCCTTAAAAAGAAGAATATCATTTGCAATACTTTCAAAAGTCTGACCGGGAAGACCGACAAGGATACCGCTGCCGATATCATAACCCAATTGTTTTATAACTCTAAGACATTTGATACGATTAGAATATTTTAAATCAGGATGCAGCTGTCTGTACAAAATGGGGTCACTGGTTTCATGCTTTAATATATAACTATCTGCACCAGCATCCTTTAAAACTTTATATTCAAGCTCTGTTTTTTCAGCCATTGATAAAATGACAGATAATTTTGTTGATTTTTTTATCTGCGTTATAGTATCCGCTATGCTTTCTAAATTAAACTCGCAGTCATCACCGGACTGAAGAAGCACAGAACTATATCCCGTTTTTTCCGCCTTATAAGTAAGTTTTAATATTTCCTTTTGTGTAAGCCTGAATCTTGTTACTTTTTCATTTGATCTTCTAATCCTGCAATAAAGACAATTCTTATTGCAATAATTCGAAAATTCAATCACCCCGCATTTTAAAACATTATCCCCAAGATTTTTCTTGTTAATGTGATGCGCAAGATCATATATATCACTAATGGCCTTTTTATCGGTAACTTTAAGAAGTGCGACAATATCCTGCTTTGTATAATATGATTTTTCTTTGATTAATTCGCTCAATTCATTCATTACTAAAGTCTTCTTCAAATATCATTTCATTATAAATGTATCATATTTAAGAGACCTTTGCATAACTTAGAAAATGCGATTTTCTTGTTATGCAAAGGTCGATCTTTCAAAGGTGAGCAAAAGCACGGCGGCGGTGAGCCGGCGGGCATTTGCGACACTAGATGTGGGAGACGTAGCACAACTCAAATTTTCATTTTTTTTGAGTTGTGCAACAGTCTCTTTAATTACAAATAATAAATTAATTATAAATATTTAATGCTTTTGCAAAATTGACTATTAAAATAAAAATAGAAATATAATAAAAAAATTCGTTCTTATATTTTTAGAATGGAGGACGCTAACATGATAGATTTTAATAAATTCACCCAACAAGCCCAAAATACTATAATGATTGCTCAGGAGATAATGGCACGATTTCAGAATAATCAGTTATACCCTGAACATCTTCTTCTTGCAATGCTGGAAGATAATAAAGGATTTCCAAATAAAGTTTTTAATAAATTAAATGCAAATATACCTGTAATGATAAAACAGACCGAAGAAGCTCTGGCTAAAAAACCAAAAGTTACCTATTCAGTTGATCCTGGCCAGCTCTATATTTCCGTTGAATTCAAAAAACTCACTGATAATGCTTTTGAAGAAGCCTCCAGATTAAAAGACAGCTATATAAGCCTTGAACATATTCTTCTTGCTATAAGCATCGACAGAAACTCTGATGCAGGCAAAATTTTAAATAACAACAATATATCAAAGGAATCCTTATTTCAAATATTAAAGGAAATAAGAGGCACTGCAAAAGCAGATAGCCCTGATGCTGAAAATTCTTATCAGTCTCTTGAAAAATACAGCATTGATCTAACTGAACAGGCAAAACAAGGAAAACTTGATCCCGTAATAGGAAGAGACAACGAAATAAGAAGAGTAATTCAGGTTTTAAACAGAAGAACAAAGAATAATCCTGTTTTAATAGGAGAACCCGGAGTTGGTAAAACAGCAATAGTTGAAGGACTTGCCCAGAGAATAGTCAGAGGAGATGTTCCTGAAGGATTAAAAGATAGAAAACTTTTATCTCTTGATATGGGATCACTGGTTGCAGGAGCAAAATTTAGAGGGGAATTTGAAGAAAGACTCAAAGCTGTTTTAAAAGAAGTTCAAAACAGCCATGGAGAAATAGTTCTTTTTATAGATGAACTGCATACAGTCGTCGGAGCTGGTTCATCAGAAGGTTCAATGGATGCAGGAAATATTCTTAAGCCTCTTCTTGCAAGAGGTGAATTAAGATGTATTGGTGCAACTACAATTAATGAGTACAGAAAATATATAGAAAAAGATGCCGCACTGGAAAGAAGATTTCAACCGGCATTAGTTGCTGAACCCTCAGTAGAAGATACTATAAGTATCCTAAGGGGGCTAAAAGAACGATATGAAGTACATCATGGTGTCAGGATAAAAGATGCCGCTCTTATAGCAGCAGCAAAACTTTCACAAAGATATATCACCGACAGATTTTTACCGGATAAGGCAATCGACCTTATTGACGAAGCTGCATCAACTCTCAGGATTGAAATCGACAGTATGCCTGTGGAAATTGACACTTTAACAAGGCAGAAAATTCAGCTTGAAATTGAAAAAGAAGCTCTTAAAAAAGAAACCGATGAAGCTTCAAAAGAAAAAATAAATCATCTGGAAGAACAGATAGCTTTTCTGCAAAGTGAAATCGATACATTAAAGGCTCAATGGAATACAGAAAAACAAGCTATTACAAGAATAACTGCGATAAAAGAAGAAATTGAAAAAACCAAACAGCTAGTAGAAAACGCTGAAAGACACGCAGATCTTGCAAAAGCTGCAGAATATAAATATGGAGTGCTTATAGAACTTGAAAAAGAATTAAAAAAAGAAGAAGAACTCCTTTCAAAAAGAGAAGCAAAAAATATTCTTTTAAAAGAAGAAATAGATGAAGAAGATATCGCTGATATAGTGAGCAAATGGACAGGAATACCCGTTAATAGGCTCATCGAAAGTGAAATACAAAAGCTTCTTAAAATGGAGGATTACCTGCATAAAAGAGTAATCGGACAGGATGAAGCAGCCGAAGCAGTTTCAGAAGCAATAAGAAGGGCACGAGCAGGCTTAAAAGATCCAAACAGACCTGTAGGATCATTTATATTTTTAGGTCCCACAGGTGTCGGCAAAACTGAACTTGCAAGAACTCTTGCTGAATTTCTCTTTAACGACGAAAACTCAATAATCAGAATAGATATGTCAGAATATATGGAAAAACATGCTGTTTCCAGACTGGTTGGCGCACCTCCGGGATATGTCGGATACGATGAAGGCGGACAGCTTACAGAACAGGTTCGTAGAAAACCTTATAGTGTAGTACTTTTTGACGAAATAGAAAAAGCACATCCTGACGTATTCAATATTATGCTTCAAATTCTTGACGATGGCAGGCTTACCGACTCGAAAGGCAGGACTGTAGACTTTAAAAACACAGTAATCATTATGACCAGTAATATTGGAAGTAATGTTATATTGGAATGCACGATTAATTCAATGCTTTGTCCAACCGGCAGCGATGAATCAATGAAAAATCAGGTTATGGAATTAATGAAACAACATTTCAAACCCGAATTTCTTAACAGAGTTGATGAAATTGTCTTCTTTAAAGGACTTACAATTCCTCAATTAAGCAAGATTGTTGATATTCAACTTAATAGACTAACAAAATTGCTTGAAGAACATGGAATAAATATAGAAATAACAGATGATGCAAAAGAATTGATTGCAACCAGAGGATATGATCCTGCATATGGAGCAAGACCGCTTAAAAGAATACTCAGACAAACAATAGATAATCCTCTTTCTAAAGCAATTCTTGAAGGTAAATTCCTTGACGGCGATACCGTCAAAATAGATACAGAAAATGACGAAATAATTTTCAGAAAGAAATAATTATAAGTAATCTCACATTCAGTAATTCGCTTTCTAGTCCATATGGTCTATTTTAAAAACTGACCCCAGGGTTGATGAGAAATTCTTGAATATTTTTTATACTGGATAATTAAGAAGGTGGGTTACTGGAATGGTGGAGTTGTGGTTTGGTTTAAAAATCTAACTTCTAAAGACTTAACAGGAGGCAAACGCCTCCTGATTTTTTTGTTCAATTTGTATGTAAAATTATTGAGTTCACTATATAATTTTATACAATCTATCCGATCTTAAAGATGCTCCCGGTTCTAGAAATGTTTTTTCTCCATAAGCAGGTTCAAAAGCAGCTTTAATAGCCTCTTGAGATTTTGGACTAAATTCGATTATCGATCTTTGTTTTATAAATGTTCCATTACATAACTGTAGAACTTCATATAATTTTTTGCCTATTCTGGTAAGGTCCAACAGTATATCTCCCGATTTCAAAGTTTTTGCCATATCTTCAAGAGCTGAATTAAAAGAGTTTCCTATTCCGGTCGGAATTTCAAGTTTTTCAGCAGATTCAATTACAGCAGCATTATTTTTTGCATGTACATTTCCAATCAGTTTGAATTCGGGTAATGATACCTGAACGAGCCTTGTATTATCTGATGCATATTTAATTCTAACTGAAGATTGCATTTCTGAAACCAATTTTAAGGCATCATTTTCGAGATTATTCGGAATCATAATTTTGCTAACCATTTTGATAAACTTTCCGATCACTGGAATTTGCATAATTTTATTATCTTCTTTTAAATTTAAAATGTTTAATAATTTATTAAAACTTTCATACAAATTTTTTGTCTTTATAATAAACTTTTGCTGATTTATTGTTCGAATACTACATCTCGCTAGATCAGTAAGATTGGGATCATATTCAACTATTATCGGCTCTTTAATCTTTTTTGCTAAATCTAATAGTTTATTATCCATTCTACTTTTAAATGAAATGTGATTATTATCGGTAGATTGTTGTACCTGTGAATAAGCCCCGCATCTTGTTGTGTGATTAATCAAAAGGGTTCCTCTTTTTCTATAAATTTCCAATATATGTTATTATTTTATATCATATATTAAACATTATTTCAAAATATTAAAATATAAATAATGTAAACAAATGTAACCAATTAATACTTCAGGATATAAATAATGACAATTTAGAATTGCAATTTGTTTTTATATCACTACGAGGGGTTATGAAATATTTGGGAGATATAACAAATGGTGTTCGGGGTTAATCAAATTACAAAAAGAGTTTCTTTATTTAATTCTTTAAAGGATTTAGATAAAAAGGATGGTAAAACAGACGGC
>JAQVCB010000196.1 GCA_028689995.1 Candidatus Gastranaerophilales bacterium | reverse complement strand
ATAGAACACATGCTAAAATATGCGAATTTATTAATTTTTAATAAGAAATTCGTTATAAAGCTATAGCGTTAAATGCCTAAAACTTTTCCTGGTTCTTTAAGCTACCAGTCTAATGTAATTTCTCTGAATTAATGTAAATATCAGAAAACTTGCTGTTTTTTGAAGATATTTAAAAAGGGAAAATAATGCAGTGGTTTAAGGATTTAAAAACTGCGCAAAAAATTCTGATCCTGATAATGCTTATGGTAGTTTATATCGTTGTAATTGGTTTAATTTCATACAACAATGCCAGAACTACAACTATGATGATGAGAAATCTTTATTATAATCATCTAATGCCTGTAAAATGGCTAAATGACATTCGTGCCCATAACAGAGCAAACGAAGCCAATTTATTTTGGATAGTAACATCAGATAATTTGGCGGAAAAACAGGGCTATCTGGCAGATATTGAACTTAGAGTAAACAAGGTTGATAAAGATTTAGCCAACTTTAAAAAAATTTCTCTTGATTCTTACGAGCAAAAAAATCTTAAATTATTTGAAGAAAACCTGAAAAAATACAGGGCTAATCGTTCTGTAATAGTTCAAATGGCTCTAAACGGCAAATCAGACGAAGCTTATAAATCATTAAAAGCAAATAGATCTCTGATAGATAACACAAACAGGTATTTAAGAGCTCTTTCTGTTTATAGTGAAAAAAAGGCGCATGATATTGAAAAGCAAAATGAGAAAAACGCTGCCCGTATGCAAATAAAGATTCTCATTATAATAATTTTAGCTTTAATATCATTAATTCCTTCAGGACTGTTTATAGCCGGCCTAATTGCAGTTCCTCTCTCAGAACTGGCTGCAAAAATGAAAGAATTTACGGAAGGTGATCTCTCGGTTAAACCTTTAAAAATTCAATCTAAAGATGAAATTGGGGAATTGAACACAGCTTTTAATATCATGACCCAAAATATTCGTGATCTGGTAAATAAGGAACAGTTTTTAAGAACAATAAACAACAGGATTTTAACAGCAAAAACTCTGGAAGAGGCAATTCAAAATATTGTAGCTGAAATAGGCAAATCATTTAATGCGGACAGGGTTGTTTTCAGGTTTTTTGATATGTCAAAGGAATTATTTTCAGGAGTTATTGGAGAATACCGAAAAAACCAAAACATTTCATCTGTTTTGGAAAAAGGAAGTTACTCGGACAAAGAAGTCGATAACTATATAAACTGGAAAATCTTTAAGGAAAAAACGCCTTTAATTATGAATAATATTAACGATCCGGAATATCCTGAACCATTTAGAAAATTCTGTCTGGATATAAATGTTAAATCTGCAATTATTATGCCTGTTGTCTATAAAAATATAAATCTTGCTGCAATTTATATATCCTGTACGGAAAATTTCAGAACCTGGGAAAAAGAAAAAATAGATTTTTTAATCCCTGTTTTTGAACAAATTGCAATTGGAATAAATTTATTTATCCTGAACGATAAATTAATAAAATCCCTTAATAACGAGATAAACTTGAGAGAAATAATTGTTAATGTCAGAAAACTGGAAGACCATGACGATATTTATAATTATCTTTTAGATCAGCTTGCAGATATTTTTAATGTTAAAAGATGTCTGCACCTCCATTTTGATAAAGACCGCAATCTTTATGTACAGAATGAAATCATAAAGGATAAAAATCTTGAATCTTTGCTGGGACAAACCATTTTATGTACTGCGGGCACAATGGAACTTATACCGGATACTACTACACAAATTATTGCTGTTAATGATGTTGCTAAAGAAATCAGGAATATTGATTTAAAAACTTATTTGCTAAACAAAAATATCCGGGCTGTCCTGCTCTATCCAACATTCCAGACGCATATTATTCACGAACCATCTTCCACTGATTTTGAAGAAGAAATTCTCGGAACAACTTTAATTACGTCTTCAAAAGAGAGAATGTGGACACAGGAAGAAATTAACCTTTTTAAGCTTATTATTGATACAGTATCGATAATTTATCTGGAAACATTGCAAAGACAAAAAACTGATGAAATCAGGAAAACATTTATTGCCACTTTAACACATGATCTTCGCAGTCCGATTTTTGCCGAACAGAAAGCTCTGGAATTTATCTTGTCAAAAGATTTAGAAAGCTCATTAAAAGAATTTTATGAATATCTTGAGAACATTTATGAAACAAACGAAGAATTACTAAGACTAGTTAATAATTTATTAATGACCTATCATCTCGAATCAGGAAAATTTGAGCTGAATCGTGAATTAAGCAATTTTTCAGATATTATCAACAGTAGTGTCAGGTCATTAAGGCTTTTGGCACAGGATCAGGAATCAGAAATAACAACAAATATTGAAGAAAATTTGCCCCTTGTTATGATTGATAAAGTTGAAATTAATCGGGTTTTAACAAACCTGATAAGCAATGCCATAAAGCATAATAAAAAAGGGACTAAAATAAATATAATCGCAAAGAAAATTGACAATGAAATCCTGGTTTCAATTAGCGATAATGGTAAAGGCATACCGGAAAGCGAAAGAAAAAATATCTTTCAAAGATATCCGACCGCTAAAAGAAAAATTGGAACAGGACTGGGATTATACATATCAAAACAGATTATTGAAGCGCATAACGGCAAAATATGGTTTGAAACCGAAAAAGAAAAAGGCACCGCTTTTTTATTTACTCTGCCGATTAGCTAAAAGAAATCAATTATGTGAAGGATTTAAGCAAAGACAACTATATGATTTAAAGATATCATAAGATGAATCTGTCTTTATAGTTGAATCTAACTCTTTCTTCTTACTAAGTAGAT
>JAQVCB010000195.1 GCA_028689995.1 Candidatus Gastranaerophilales bacterium | reverse complement strand
GATTCAAAATTAAAAGATACTATGAATCTTGTTAACAGTTCTACTAAAGATTTATCGGAAATTACATCATATATGAGCAATGTTACTAAGGATCCTGAATTTAGAAGTAAACTTGACGGCACAGTAATAAATTTGAGTGCTTCACTTGAAAAGCTTTCAAAAGCACTTGATAATGTAAATGATCTTTCTAAAGGTGATAAACAAGAATTAAAAGGGATTTTACAGGATTCAGCTGAAGCTTCAAAAAATCTCAAAAAATTCTCCGAAAAGTTAAATAAAAGATTCCTACTATTCAGGCTAATGTTTTAATTATGAAGCAATATTTTAATAAAATTCATTATTCTGATCAAAAAAGTTTGCCGGATGCAGTACTTGAGAACTTTTTGAGTATATTTTCCCTGCCTTATTACATTGGAAGTTTTGTAAGAAATTATTTATACAGAGTTAATTATCTGAAAAAAACAAAATTACCTGCATATGTAATTTCTGTAGGTAATTTAACAACCGGCGGAACAGGAAAAACCCCTCTTACTGCCGAAATAGCAAAATATATTAAGAATAAATACAATAAAAATGTTGCAATCCTGAGCCGCGGTTATGGAGGACAGCTTTCAGTCAAGGATGTTAACATAATAAGCGATGGCAGAAACATCTATTCAACAGCGCATTTAGCCGGAGACGAGCCTTACTGGATGGCTTCCAATCTCGATAATATAATTGTTTTAACAGGACAGGACAGGATTAAAACAGGTACATATGCTATAGAAAGTCTTGATGCTGATGTTTTAATTCTTGATGACGGATTTCAGCATATAAGACTGGAAAGAGACCTGAATATTCTGGTTATTGATGCCAATAAGAAATTCGGTAACAGAAAAATCCTTCCGGCAGGGCCTCTAAGGGAGTCTGTTTCTCAAATTAACAGGGCTGACAAAATTATTTTTGTCGATAAAAACGGTTATGATGAAAAACCGGCAACAGATAATATAACTTTTATGGAGAATATAAAGGCAAAATTTAATAAGCCGTCTTCAATTTGCAGATTTATAAACGGTGGAATATTTAATATCAAATCATCAGAAGAAATAGATGCTTCTTTTAAAAATGTCTACGCCTTTGCAGGAATTGCACAGCCGGAATTTTTCTTTAACAGCCTCAAACAAAATAATTACAATCTTGTATACACAAGATTATTTGCAGATCACCATCTTTACACTAAAGAAGACCTTATAAATATGACTAAAGAAGCAGTTTCACTTAATGCAGACTGCATAATAACGACAGAAAAAGATGCGGTAAAACTTTTAGCATTTGTTGATGAAGTAACATTAAAAGTACCTGTTTATGCACAGAAAGTAAGTCTGGATATCAAACTAGAGAATATTATTGATGAAAATATTAGTAATAAGATATAGATTTATAGGCGATACAATATTGACAGTGCCTTTTTTAAGAAATTTAAGAAGGGCATATCCTGATGCCCAGATCGATATGCTTGTTGGCCCTGTTTCAGGTGAAGTATTAACTGATTGTCCCTATGTAGATAATCTTATAGTTTTTGATACCACAAGAAAATTTAAATATGAAAACACAAAACAGGAGAAAAAAGGTTTCTTTAGTTATGTCAATCTTCTGAAAAAACAAAAGTACGATAAAGCTTATGTGCTTAAAAGATCATTTTCCAGTGCAGCTCTTGCTTTTCTTTCAGGAATAAAAGAAAGAATCGGTTTTGGTACAGAACATAGAGGCTTATTGTTAACAAAACGTGTTCCTTATGTAAAAAACAGACATGAAGTAGAGTGTTTTCTGGATATTTTAAGAGCAGACAATATTCCTGTTACCGATAATTATCTTGAAAACTGGGTAAATGAAGCAGCAGAGAATAAAATAAATGAGATTTTCAGAGATTTAGATATCCATGAGGGGACAAAAGCCCTGATCCATGCTACCAGCGGAAATATCTTCAAACAGTGGCCTCTTGAATACTTTGCAGAATTAATAAAATATCTTGTTAATGAAAAAAGTGTCCAGATTTTTTATACCGGAACAGCAAACGACGCAAAGATTTATGATCAAATTCACAATCTTATTGAAGAAGAATTGACCGTGAAGCCCGTTAATTTATGCGGAAAGCTTTCATTAGTTGAAAGTGCAGCGCTCATTAATAAGATGAATTTTGCAGTAGGATCTGATTCAGGAACTCTTCATATTGCAGCATCGTTAAATATTCCTGTTGTTGGAATCTATGGCCCAATGAATTCGACAAAATGGTGCGCTTTTGGAGATATTCATACTCCATTATATTCAGATCTGCCCTGCGTTCCCTGCGAGCTGAGCAAAAAATGCCCAAGAGACATAGCCTGCCTGAAAAATATTACTCCTGACATGGTTATAGAGAAAATAGAAGATCAGTTTTTTCATTAATTTTATATAGGTGCTTTTTTATTTATAAAAGGAGCTGCACTCCTTTACCTGCCTTCTTTTCTTTATGCGGATAAAGAAAATGAAGCAAAAGAAAACCGCCCCAGAAAATAATTTCTATTTTTCTAAGTTCACTAGATTGAAGTGAAAGACATAATGTGTCGGCTGCGGAATCTCACCTGCTTTAGCAGGTTCGGTCAGTCCTCGCCCTCCTTAGACTTGTCGTTCACTAAAAAAAATTACGAAATTCCTTTATGGGGGATTTTTAATCGATTTTTTAAATAAAAATTCCCAAAAAGCGAATTAGAAATGCTAAAAACTTTTCATCGGCGGAGAAAATTACCTGTTGCGGATAATATCCACACAATATAACTATCTTGACTATAAAAACCTGAATTTCTGCATTTTAAAAACTTCTA
>JAQVCB010000194.1 GCA_028689995.1 Candidatus Gastranaerophilales bacterium | reverse complement strand
TTATAGATCAATATAATTCCAGAATTCATAGCGTTGTAAAAAGATTCTTCAATACTGACAGTAATGTTGATGTTGATGATGTAAAACAGGACGTTTATGTAAAAGTCTGGAAAAATCTTTCAAAATGCCGCAATGATTCGAATCTATGGGGATGGATAAGTACAATAACCGTAAATACTTGTAAAGATCACTTAAAGCGTTCCAGAAAATTTAGTTTTGTATCTAATTCAGAAGAGTTTGACATTGTTAATTCCATTCCTGATAAAAAATCTGAAACAGGCAAAAATATTGAACAACTTGAAAAACAAAAAATGATTTTAAATTCCATCAATAAACTAGGTAAAAAACATAGAGAAGTAATTATTTATAATGATATAGATGAGTTAACTTATGAAGAAATAGCTAAAATAGTAAATTGTCCTATAGGAACAGTCAAATCAAGGTTATTTACAGCAAGAAAAGTCTTATATCAAGAATTAAAGGATTTAATAAACTAAAGGAGACATTATGAAAAAATTTATCGTTTTTATTGCTATGACAGCTTTAATTTCAGGCAGTCTTAATACTGTATTTGCAAAGGAAACCACACAACAGCCTTTAAAGAACAACGGATGGAATCATGGCAACAAGCATGGCTATGATCATGGAAAGAAATTGGGGTTAATGAAACAATTAAATTTAACTGAAGAACAGGATGCAAAGGCAAAAGAACTCAGAACTCAATCTAGAGAGAAAATTAAACCTTTTATCGACCAGATAAAAATCGAAAAAGTTAAAATGAAAGAAATGATAGAACAAAGTGCAAGCAAGGAAGAACTTGCAAAACAAAAAGAAAAAATTGCAGACCTTATGAAACAGACTAAAGTAATTCACAAACAAAATCTGGCAAGCTTTGAAGAAATTTTAACCTCTGAACAAAAAACAAAATTTAAAGAAATTAAAAAGAAAAAAATTGAAAGAAATAAAGAAAAAAGAGGAAAAAAACTTAATCACAGACAAAATTAGAACCAATTAAAACAAATAAATAATTAATCAATAGTGAGAATAATATATTTATTATTCTCACTATTGAAATAAAAATATTGCTATAAATAAGATATTGTAGTATTATTAGCTTAATGTTTGTTTCATAAAAGAAAGAAGAGAATTTATGCACACTAATAAAAGAATTGGATTTACTCTTGCTGAAGTATTAATAACATTAATGATAATTGGAGTTATTAGTTCTATCGTAATACCAGGTTTAATTAATAATACAAAAGAGGGTGAATATCAAGCAGGTGCAAAGAAAGCACTCGCTGAACTAAACAGCGCAACCAAGGTTATTATGGTTAATAATGGAGGAGAGATCAACTTTGCTTCTGATTCAACATTTAGAGCTGATTATTGTAGTGTAATGAACTGTATCAAAATAGATGCCACTGCAACAAATATATTTGGTACTACAGCACCTAATTTATACAAAAGTACTAGCACCGGTGCAGTGGCAACTGGATATGGAGTTATATTGAATAATGGAATGTATTTAGATTTTGATATGTTGAGTACTACTTGTGTTAATGGTAGTTTTAGTTCTACCACATGCGGTCGAGTGGATGTTGATATAAACGGTTCAAAAGCACCAAATATGTGGGGCAGAGATTTATATAGATTTTATGTAATAAGTAAAAATAAGAGTGGAGGGGCATTCCAGGTTGTTCCTGCCGGAATGACAGGCGATGCTTCTGGTACGACTTGCGTGGCTGGTACTACAAGTCCAGGAGCTTGCACATACAGAAGGATTTATACTGAGTCTATGCCATAATATATATAATTTATTTTGCAATATAAAGAAATATGACGCAATAAAATGCGTCATATTTCTTTATTACAGTTTTTATTTGGAATATTATAGAGAAAAATTAATAATGATGAAATTGTGACTGATAAAATACGTGACATGCTTAACTTGTTTAAGAATCTAACTAAAAATAAAAGATAAAATGATAAATATATCAGTGGTAAATTATCCATTATTGAAAAATTTTAAAGGATAAAAAAATGGATTCATATCAGGAATTAATTGAAAAAGACCTTAAATATATCTGGCATCCTTATACCCAGATGAAAGACTATGAAAATGATGAACCTATCATTATTGACAGAGGTGAAGGAATATATATTTGGGATTTAAAAGGAAATAAATATATTGACGGCATTTCATCATGGTGGGTAAATACCCTCGGACATTCAAATAAAAGACTTAATAATGCTTTAAAAGCTCAGGTTGATAAAATCGAACACGTTCTTCTGGCGGGATTTTCTCATGTGCCTGCAATAGAGCTTGCAGAAAAACTTATACAAAATACTCCAAAAGAATTAACTAAAGTATTTTATTCTGATAACGGTTCTACGGCGGTTGAAGTTGCCCTTAAAATGTCATATCAATACTGGCAGCAAAAAGGAGAACCTCAAAAGAGTAAATTTATTGCTCTTAAAAACTCGTATCACGGTGATACAATTGGTGCTGTTTCGATTGGTGGAGTTGATTTATACCATAAAGTTTATAAACCGCTTTTATTTGAAATATTTCAGGCAGAGTCTCCCTATTGCTACAGATGTCCGGCAGGAAAAAACAGGGAAACATGCAGTATTGAATGCTTAAATTCAATGGAACAAATTCTTGAAAAACGTTCCGATGAAATTGCCGGAGTAATTGTAGAGCCGCTAAATCAGGCAGCAGGCGGAATGATTATATATCCTGCCGAATATTTAACCGGATTGAGAAAACTTTGTGATAAGTTTAATATTTTGCTTATAGATGATGAAGTTGCGATGGGCTTTGGCAGGACTGGCAAGATGTTTGCTTTTGAACATGCAGATATTGTACCTGATATTATCTG
>JAQVCB010000193.1 GCA_028689995.1 Candidatus Gastranaerophilales bacterium | reverse complement strand
AAACTGACAGCTTGCTGTTTGTCATTGTTTCTCAATGGCTGTGAATTGCCTAATACAGGATTGATCTTCATAATGCTCTCTCTTTTACTTCTTAATTAAGAAAATATTTTTATATACTATAATAAAAAAAATAAAAGGGCTACAGAATTGCTATAAATGTTAAAACTAATTTTACAATTATTATAAATAAAATTCTACTGCTTAATAATGTATATTTTTAGTCTTATTTTAAGAATTTATTCAGAACAATTATTAGTCTTTATAATTAATTCCTTAATTTTATATAGATATGCCTTTTAATAATAAAAGAGCGGTTTTTCCGCTCCTTTATCGTGTCATAATCATTTAAGATTTAACGATTTTGCTTTTGGCCCGTGTGATACAAGATGTTCTACGCCATCAAACTTCCTGAAGTTCTCTACAAACATCTCAGCTAACTTATTTGCTGCTTCGTCGTAAGCATTTTTATCCTGCCAGGTATTTTTTGGATCGAGAATTTCAGCTGGGACATCAGGGCACGCCTTTGGTACTAACACATTAAATACAGGATGCAGATAGAACTCAAGATTTTCTAACTCTCCAGAGAGAGCTGCATTTACTATGGCTCTTGTGTAAGGAATGCTGATTCTCTTTCCTATTCCATAAGGACCACCGCTCCAGCCTGTATTAATTAAATATACATTTGAATTGTATTTTTGTACTTTTTCGCTCAACAATTCAGCATATCTGATTGAAGGCAGGGGCATGAATGCTGCGCCAAAACATGTTGAAAACGTTGCTTTTGGTTCTTTAATGCCTCTTTCGGTTCCGGCAAGTTTGCTTGTATAACCGCTGATAAAATGATACTGCGCCTGTTCTTTTGTTAATTTTGCAACAGGAGGAAGAACTCCATAAGCATCGGCGGTCAGGAAAATAATTGTTTCAGGATGACCTGCTGTTCCTGATTTAACGATATTTGGAATGTGACTTAGAGGATATCCCACTCTGGTGTTTTCTGTAATGCTTGCATCGTCAAAATTTAATGTCCTTGTACCTTCATTGAAGGTAACATTTTCAACTAATGCACCGAATTTAATCGCATCCCAGATTTGAGGTTCATTTTCTTTTGAAAGATTGATACATTTTGCATAACATCCGCCTTCAAAGTTAAAAATCCCCTTATCTGACCAGCCATGTTCATCATCTCCGATAAGTTTTCTACCCGGATCAGCAGAAAGTGTAGTTTTTCCTGTTCCTGAAAGACCGAAGAATAAAGCTGATTTTCCGTCAAAGCCAACATTTGCACTGCAATGCATAGGGAAAACGTTTTTTCCTGGCAATAAATAATTAAGCGTAGTAAAAATAGACTTTTTTATTTCACCTGCATACTGACTTGCAATAATTAAAATAATTTTCTTCTCAATATTTACCAGAATACCTGCTTCGGAATTAACTCCATCAACTTCAGGACTTAGCTTTAATCCGGGTGTTACAATAACTGTAAACTCCGGTTCAAAACCACTTGTTGTTTCCGGGTGAATAAATAAATCCTGTACAAATAAATTTTGAGAAGCCAGCTCATTCAAAAATCTTATATTCAGAGCATACTCTTTATCTGCACATGCATATCCATCGAATATAAAGACTTCTTTATCTTTTAAATGTTTTTTAACTTTATCGAAAATTTTGTTAAATTTTTCTTCAGAAATTGATACATTACCTTTATTCCAGTTAATTTTGTTATGTACTGAAGTTGTATCAACGAAAAACCTGTCATTGGGTGACCTTCCGGTATAAATACCTGTATTTACAATCAATGCACCTGTGTCAGAAAGTTTCCCTTCTTCTTTTTTTAATGCAATTTCAACTAGTTCTGCTCTGGATAATTGATAACACACCTGAGATATATCTATTTCAAGATAATCGAGCAACCTGATCATATTTCTTCCTCATAAATCTTCTAATATTATTCTAAAATTATTTTTGCGTTTAATCAGATATATTATCATAACGATTTGAGTTTGAATATATATTGTTAAGAGCAGTAACAGATTTAATTCCATAATGAACGAGTTACGAAAATCTCTTTACGCCGCCGCCTTCGCGTCGCCGAACAAGATTTCCTTCACTCACGCTTCGCAAATAAAAAATCCGCCATAAGCGGACTTTATCCCCAGATTAACTCCCTCCCCTAATGATTAAGCAATAATTACCCTGCTCTCTATATAAATATAATCTTTAATAATCGGTTGTAAAAATGATTCATAAGGATTTGAGTTCTGAAAGATATCTTCCATTCTTACAACATTAACCTTTACAGGTCTGGATACAGGTTTAACTGCACAATTATTCATGTAATTTCCCCAAATATTCCACTTAATTACTCTTTAGTTGACGATATATATATTTTTACTTATTTTGAATTCGTCTACATCAATCAGAGGATTTATTGTTTTGTTTCAAATAAGTCCATGTGGTTTAGATCCTGAGTATATTCGGTCCTTTAACTTTATTGAAAGTTTATGTTATCTTTATAAGTGGTGGATACAAGTGTTTATGAGAAAAAACATATAATAATGATTAAGAAAATTATAATTACATTCTTTTCTTTAATATCAATCCTGTTTACTTATAATTGTTCAGCTTTTGCCAATACTGACCATTATTTGACAATTCTGCACACGAATGATGTGCACGGCAGGCTTGAGTCATTTCAATACAAAAATAATAAAAATATTTCTGGCGGAATAGCAAGAAGAGCTGCTTTAATCAAAAATTTAAAAAATACTAATAAATATGTTTTAACTCTGGATGCGGGTGATATTGCACAAGGTACTTTATTTTTTAAATTTTTTAATGGTATCCCTGACATGGAATTTATGTCGTATATTGGTTACGATGCAGC
>JAQVCB010000192.1 GCA_028689995.1 Candidatus Gastranaerophilales bacterium | reverse complement strand
ATTATAAAGCATGTAAGTGACAACTACAATGGATGATATAAGAAATGCTCAACATGATATTAAAATAGATGTTATACGTCTGCTTTCTTGTTTTCTTGTGGTTGGGCTTCATTCAAGCGGAGCTATACTCGGAAGTTATAATCAAATAAATCTACAAACTTTTGCTATTTTGGCATTCAGATGCATTTGCAGTGTTGCTGTTCCAACATTTTTTGCGATATCAGGATATCTGCTTTTGTTTTATAAAAACAAAACAGCAAAAGATATTATTTCAAAAAATTTATTAAAGTATTTAGTTAGTTACACCGTTTGGCTTTCTTTATATCTTATTTTTTGTTCATATCTGGCTAATGGTGATTTTAATCTATCTAACGTATACAATTACATCATAAATAATTACCATGACAGCAGTTATCTTTGGTTTCTTAAAGTTTATATTTCAATTTTACTATGTTTTCCAATAATCAAACACTTTTCAAGAGAACCGCAAATATTGCATTTTTACACTTTATTGTGGTTAGTATTCATTGTTGTGCGTTACACACTTGCTCCGTTTTATTTGTTTTCACCCAAACTCCTTTATTTAATACAAATTCCTTTTGCAGAAAATAATTCTTTTTTTACCGGAACATTAATTTCGCAATATCCAACTGCTTTAATAGGTTTTTTCCTATTAGGCGGTTATTTTATTCACAGAATAAAAAGCTCATCACTAATTCAAACTTATAGGCACATAATAACCGTGTTTACTATTTTTATAGCAGTTTTAATGTTTTATTATTCGTCAATATTATACGAGAACCCACAAATTGTAAGCGGTGGTTATGATACTATTCTGCAACCGCTCATGCTGTGGGTAGTTCTGTTAACTATAGGTGTTATTATTTTTGTTTACAGCTATACAAATTCTCTTATATTAAGTAAATACGGAAAAGCAATATCCTCTTTATGCTCAGACACATACGGAATATATGTTGTTCACGGGTTCGTTTTACCTTTAATTATACGCAAATTTAGTGTGGTAAGTATTGATTATATTTATTTGAAATTCATAATTGTATTTCTTATAACTTTATTATCAAGCTTGTTTTTTGTTAGAATCCTAAAATTTACTATTCCCAAAATTATTCTTAAATACATCATTTGATTCAAAAGAAAGGTCGTAAAATGATATTTGACCGTGATGAATTATGTCGTTATGTCTCTCATCAGTTTAATAATATATTTATGCATAATATACCGGACATATTGCCAAAATATATTGATGCTGCAATAGCAAAAACTCAGGAAGCTTTCAAGTATTGCAAAAATAAAAACTTTGGTGAAGAAAAGAAATTTTCTCAATACAACTCTGTGCAATATTGCGTTTTCTTGTATTGGTTATCAAGAGCGATGAGAGATATAGATGGGAACGGTAATAATGCAGAAAAGGCGTATTATCTTAATAAGGTTTTAAATTCGGTCGATATTTTTTATGAAGTAAACATGCCAAATATATTTTCTGCAGAGCATCCCGTAGGAAGTATCATGGGTAGAGCCGTTTACGGAGATTTTTTCTTTTTCTATCAGGGTTGCACGGTTGGGGGGAACGGAAGTGATTATCCTATAATTGGGAAAAGCGTATTGATGTATTCAAACTCAAAAATATTGGGAAAAGCTAAAATAGGCAATAACACGATAATTTCAGCAAACACCTACATAATAAACGAAAACACGCCCGAGAACTCGATAGTAATTGGAACAAGCCCGAATCTTATCATAAAACAATATGATGAAAATTACATATTAAACAAACAAAAACATATTTGGGCGATTGCTTAATATTAATTAATGTTTTGAAATATTCTGCTTAACTGCATTAAATTCAGGGTAGTTATCGTATAAATAAGCTGCTATAACTTCCATTAAGGCAAAATCACCGGTTTTATCAAGATCTAATATGCCGGTATCCATCATTGAAATAATACCGCATTTGCCATCGAAAATATTCTTTCCGGACTTAAGAAAAGCCGGGCTATAAGCGTACATTGAAGCATTCATATCAAAGATTTCAGGAGCTTGTTGTCTTGAAACGAAATTTGATTTTATAACGCGCTCATAACTGCCCTGAGTTTTTTTTACCATATTAAAATACGGGTTTCTCCGGGCTTCGGTTACAGAGAAAACGACATCATAATCTGTGGCTGATTTAGTATTAACCAAATCGGAAATGTTCTGAGACGTTCTCAGAGGTGAAGTAATATCCAAGTCTACAATCATATCATAGGAAGATTTTTCTGTTTCAATCAAACAATCTTTTATTACATCGACTTTAGAGACATTATCTCCGGCAAGATTTTGTTTTCTTTCAACTAATTGGTAAGGTCTCAATTTTTGATTCTTAAAAAGATCATTTAATTTATCGCTATCGGTATTTAAGACGATATTATATTTAATATCGGGATTAGCTTTTAAATAAAGATCAATAGCCGATATTGTGTATAAAGGGAGTGGAATTCCCAAAAAGTCTTTTACATTTTTACCGGGGATACCTTTTGAACCGGCTCTGCCACAGATTGTAAACAAAATATTCATTATAATTCTCCGTTAGTGAGCAATAATACACGTTTCGCAAGGTCTATTGTGTTTGTATTCGGGACTTTACCGTTGATTATATTTATGAAAAATTCCAGTTCAGCTTTTTGATATAAGTCTCTTTCGGATTTAAAAGATATAAGTTTTCCTGATTTAAGAAATTTAACTGTCTGGTCGATTAAATTACATTTCAGTGTGTCATTTTTACATATCAACATAAGCTCTCTCACCGGTGCCCGACCAAAATAGTCCAAATGTAGCTCAGCTGTCATATTAGGATATTCGGCCAGGTATAGTGCGGAGTCTTCGGTGTCAAT
>JAQVCB010000074.1 GCA_028689995.1 Candidatus Gastranaerophilales bacterium | reverse complement strand
TTTATTTAAATAGATAACTTTAAAGAAAAAGGTAATAATTAACTTTATTTTTACAAATTTTAATAATTATAAGGAGCGCGAATTCTGAAATAACTTGTAACACCTAGTTACAATAAGAAAACAAAAGGAGTAGCAAAGTGGAAGAGAGCAGATATCAGTTTTATGCTCTCATGGTTATTCAAAAAGAAAAATAGCAAAAGAATTAGGACGAAGTCCCAGCACAATTTACGAGTATTGCAAATTGAACCAGAATTCGCCAGTCCTTATTTTGTTTAGAAATGTAACAAATGCAGTTAGTTTCAGTCAATTTAAATTAAAGTATATACTTTATATATATAGATGTGTATAAAGGATAAATTGATGACAAAACTAAATGTAAATTTATTAAAATATATTCAAATAAAAAATAAAAATAAAGTTGATAATTTGTTTTCTACCAGTATAATAAAAACAATTAATAAAAATAATTAATAAAAATAATTTTATATATAGTCTTATCTAACTTTTAATCCCTCAATAAGGGATTTTTTATTTATTAATCATAAATTATTTGCTCTTATAAACTATTAAATATTTCGAATTGTGAAATTTTTTTAATATATCTAACATAAAACTCATAAAAGATTTTTAAAAAACTATGATTATGAAAAAATAAGAATAGAAGTAATTAAATAAGAAGTACGAAATAAAGAATTATGACAAATCGAGTTTTAATTGTAGATGATGACCAGCAGATTATGGACTGGCTGTATTTAGATTTACAGCTTAGTGGATTTTCTGTAGACTGTGCTTCAGATGGTTTAAATGGACTTCAAAAAGCCAGACAAAATCATTATGACCTGTTAATTCTCGATGTTATGATGCCAAAAATGGATGGATACGAAGTCTGTAAAAATATCAGAAAAACTAATAAGGAATTACCAATAATTCTGCTTACAGCAAAGGGTACAATTGAAGATAAAATAACAGGATTCAATCATGGTGCTGACGATTACCTCGTAAAACCATTTGATATACAGGAATTGCTTGTAAGAATGAGAGCCTTACTAAGGCGTTCATACCCACAAGAGCAAGAACTTAATGAAGTCCTTGAATCCGGTGATATAAAGCTTTTCCCTGATTCACTTGAAGTTCAGATAAAGAATAAACTTATAAAACTAACCCCAACCGAATTTGAAATATTATATTGCCTTTTACAGCACGTTAATCAGGCCGTAAAGCTTAATACATTACTAAAAGAAGTTTGGGGATATGACAGTGACGAGGATGTCAGAATGGTAAGGGTTCATATGGGAGGTTTAAGGCAAAAGATTGAAGTAAATCCCAAAACTCCAAAATATGTTCAAACAATTACAAATATTGGTTATAAGCTTGTCCCTTTTCTTGATGAGCAAATTAATAGCGAAAGTAATTAAATATGAAACGCTTAAAAATAACCCAGCAACTTTTAATTGTTCTTTTTATTGCTGTAATCATTCCATTATGTTTGGCCTCTTTAATAGTAACCAATGTAAATCAACAGGCTGTCAGAAAAGAACTCAGATACTCTGCAGGGATTACAGCAGATAGCGTATATCAGCATCTTATAAATTGCGTAGATAATAGAAAATCTTCTGTTATGTTAACAGCAAAAAGTATTAGCTACATTAAATCAAAAGAAAAAATTGATAAATTTATTAGCGATGTAAAAGATTCATCAACAGACATAAAAGAAATCAGTATTATCAATAAAGCTGAAATATCGACAAAATCTGGCATGAATAATTCAAATATAAAAATTTCTGATGATATTACTAAAAATAATCTCGTTTTCTACGCTAAAATTCGTGAAACTAAATATTTAAAAGTTGTTACAGGACTGAATGAAATCAAAAATGAAATATTCAGATATCTTTTTAATGAAACAAGGCAAGTTTATATCCTGGATTCCAATAATAAAATAATAATGTCCTATAATAAAGGCCGAAATTTCATTAATAAACTTATTCCATATTTTCCAAAGGAAAGCAGAATAGGAAAACCTTTTGATTTTGGTCCTATAAAAAACCAGCCAAATGTCTTAATAAGACTAAAAAATCCTGATTGGAAGATTATTGTTGTTACTCCCAGACAATTAACCAACTATGGCATAATCAATGCAAGATTTAAAATTATAGGAGTTCTAATTGGCGCAGCTATATTAATTTTACTTGGAGGCTTATGGTACACATTTTCTCTTAACACAAACATCAAACAGCTTCTTAAAGCAATTTCAGCTCTTGAAAAGGGAAATTACAGTAGAAGAATAAGACTTTTAAAAGATCCTTTAACTCCGTATGAAATTATATTTCTCGCAAATGAATTTAACCAGATGGCGCAAAATGTAGATGAAACATACAATAATCTACAAAATGCCAACTATCAGCTTTCAAAACTTGATCAAATGAAATCAAATCTTATTGATACAGTAAGCCATGAATTCAGAACACCGCTAACATGTATTAAAGGCTATACTGCAAGACTTTTAAGAAGTGATATAAGTATAGATGAAGAAATAAAAATTAATTCATTAAAAGTAATAAAGCAACAGGCAGAGAGACTTTCAAGACTTGTAGAAGACCTTTTAGTGATTCCCGAAATTGAATCAAGTCATTTAAGAATTGTTCCAGATGTTATAAATTTAAAAGAGATAATTGAAACCTGCATTTTCTCTATACATCAAAAGAAAGAGCGATTAATCAGCTTTTCGCTGGGAGAAAATTTTCCTAATATATATGCAGACCCGGATAGAGTAGAACAAATCATCATAAATTTACTAGATAACGCAGTTAAATATTCCCCTGATAATTCAGAAATTAATATTAATGTTAATCAGGAGAATAATGAAGCAATCATAAAAATCAGGAACGAATATGAAAATATTCCGGAAATAATACTAAATACTCTTTTCGAGAAATTTACCAGACTCGATGAAAATTTAACCAGAACCACAAGAGGTACAGGGCTTGGACTGTTCATAGCTAAAGGTTTAACTGAAGCTATGGGAGGTAAAATCACACTTTCATCTAAAGAAGGTTTTGAAGTAAGAGTAACATTGCCATTAGCAACTGCTGAAAGCACATATTTAGAAGCAGAAAGCCCTACATAAAATGATTAATACAATGAAAATACACGATAAATATATGCAAATTGCTATTGAAGAAGCGCACAAATCCTCAATTGACGTACCTATAGGAGCAATAATAGTTAAAAATGATAAAATAATTGCAAAGGCATTTAATCAAAAAGAAAAAGAAAATGATGCAACTAACCATGCCGAAATACTTGTTATTCGAGAAGCTTCAAAAATATTGGGGAACTGGAGACTTGATAATACAGTACTTTATGTAACACTCGAACCATGCCCAATGTGTGCGGGAGCTATTTTATACAGCAGAATTCCAAATATTTACTTTGGCGCATACGATTCTTTATATGGAGCATTTGGTTCAGCACTTGATTTGAGAACCTATATTAAATTCAAACCTGATATAACAGGTGGTATACAGGAAGAAAAATGCTCCAATCTTTTAAAAAATTATTTTAAATTACAAAGAAAGATGCGGGAAAATTGCATTTTCCCTGCATCTTCCGAGATCCAGTGTCAAGGTAGCAGTGCCGGCTCCTCGCCGCCACAACTACCTTTTACCTTTCCAAGGTCGGGCTTGAAAAATTTGATTTTTCCAGAAAATCAGAATTTTTCCGCACCCTCAAGGCAAATTGAGAAATCATGAGCGACAGGATAAAAGAATTTCTGGATGAACAGGTTAAAAAATACGAAACTTCCGATTTTATAATAAATGATCCTGTTCAATTTCCTCATAAGTTCTCTGATAAACTTGATCAGGAAATTTCTGGTCTTATATCTTCCTGTCTTGCTTACGGAAAACGAGAAAAAATTATAGAAGATGTAGAAATTATTCATAAAATAATGAACTATAAACCCGCTGAGTTTGTAAGAAATTTTGATTTCAAAAAAGATTTTAAAAATTTTATTAACTTTAAACACAGATACACAGCTGGTAATGATGTTGCTATTTTGATACATCTCATTGGTATTGCATTGCAGCAATATGACAGTCTTGAACATATATTTTTATCAGGGTATTCTGATACTGATAAAAATATAAAACCTGCTTTAACAAATTTTGTCAGTATATTAAAATCATATTTTCCTGATGACGAAAAAAATTTATCAGGAGTAAATTATCTTCTTCCAAGCCCGGAAAAAGGCAGCGCGTGTAAAAGACTGAATTTATTTTTGAAATGGATGATTAGAACCGGACCAGTTGACCTGAATATATGGAAAAAAATTCCTCCGAGTAAGCTTATAATCCCACTTGATACACATGTTGCAAGATTATCCAGAAAACTTAATCTTGTTTGCAGGAATGCAGATGACTGGAAAACCGCAGAAGAAATCACTGAAAATCTAAAGCAATTCGATTCATCAGATCCTGTTAAGTATGACTTTGCTATTTTTGGACTTGGTATAACCGGTAATGCAAATCTATTGAAAGATTATTTAGAACTTTGATTTAACTGATGCAACTTTTTCTGATAATGTACATTGTTTATCACGTCTGTCATCAATTCTTATACTGGTTTGAACTCTTTTTGCTCCTTCTCCAATTTGAGCAAGATGCATATCCTTTAATGCATCAAAAATATCATCAATATTGTCGCCTTCAATCTCGGTAGCCATACCGGTTATTTTATAACTTAATGCGGGATGTTTTAACAATGCCATTTCAGATTTGGCTATAAAACTGCTTGTACTTGTTGAATCAGTTCCTATTGGTACAATAGCAATTTCTACATCGATCATAAATAACTCCTTTTTTTTAAATTTTAACTAGAGTTTAAAAACCACTTAATTTATAAATTATGTATTTATAATAATTTTATTAATTTTTTAGATCATTGGACAAAAGGATAATAAGTATATTTGCTATTTATTCCGATGAAATAGTATCAAAATATTGTTAATTTAATAATAACTTTGTATTTAGATAACCAGGAGATTTATCATGATTAAATATATTGTAAGATTAATATTATTAGCACTTTCACTGCTTTTAGTTGCTTGGATAGTTCCGGGTATTCGCATGAGCGGATTTACTGCAGCAATTATTGCTGCATTTGTAATTGGTATAGTTAATGTATTAATTAGACCAGTTCTTCTATTTATTACTTTGCCTATTAATATTTTAACACTCGGTCTATTTACATTTATAGTAAATGCTCTCTTGTTGTGGCTTGTTGGAGCTGTTGTACCAGGATTCCAGGTAATGGGCTTTATTCCGGCATTACTGGGATCAATACTTCTTTCAATCCTAAGCGTGCTAATAAACTGGGCATCAGGTGAACTTCAGCCCGCGTAGCTCTTAAACAAATAACTAATTGTTATTACTATAACCGGTCAAATTTGGCTAAATTATCTAAAATTTCTTCAAAAACAATCATTAATTTATCTATCTCTTCCTTACTTATATTGTAGGGAGGAGATAGTTTTAGCGTTCTGGAATTAAGAGCTTCAATAATAATACCTTTATTAAGAGCTTCTTTTACAAAATCATAAGCTGAAATGTCAACAATAAGTGTAAAAAGCATCCCATAAGAAATAACGTCAGCAACTGTAATAAATCTTTTTGACAACTCATTAAGAGATTTTTCAAGATATAATGCATTATTTTTAATAATTTCAAACGTTTCAGTCCGCATACACTCATTAATAAATTTTAAAGCTGATTTGTATGCAAATATAGTTGATCCTGCTCCTGGAATTTCTTTTACTTTATCCGATACAATTACTGCACCAAAAGGTATTCCCTGAGTCACAGAATTAGAAATTATCAAAATATCAGGTTTTAAAGTATCTGAATCGAAATTAAAAAGTCCGTTAAAAGTTCTTAAAGGAGACAATGAACTTGCATCAATCACAAGAAGAGTATCATTTTTATCACACAGTTCTCTTAAAATCATTAAATATTCTGTATTTGTAATATTTATCTCTTCACCAATTTGTGCTATATCTATAATAACTGCTCCAATTGTTCTATTTAAGAAACTTTTTGCTATAATATCATTATTTAAAGGTATATAATCAGTAGTTATATCTTTAAATTTATAATTTAAGCGATTTTTGGATAAACAGGAAATCAAAATCTTCTTTTTTGAAATTGAATTCAAATATATTGTTATTAAATCATTACAAATATTATATGATTCAGATTTGGACGTAGTAAATATCGCTTTATAAAGTCCGGTTACTGATTTTAATAGCTTTTCCAATTCTAAAGAATCTGTTGTATAAAATAACTCAGAATCGAATAAGTATGAATTTTCTATTTGAAGGTTAAAAGAATATCCAAGAGGATTACATTCTTTATTAGATGTCAAATCAAGATATTTCTTACCGTTTACGTCAATTAAAAAACTACCTTCCGCAGATTGTACGTTTATATCAAGCGGATAGGAAACAATATTTTCTGATTCTTGCATTTCAGGAAGATCAATTAAAACTTTATTATAATCAACATCAAACATAATATTATATTATAACCACAAAAATATACACTTTAGAATTAAATATAATCAGAAAAATTGTTAAAAAATAAATTTTCTTCAAGTTGTAATTTGCAAATGAATAATAATTGAAGTCTCATTGTTTTCATATTATATTTAATTCTAATGGATACTGGATAATTTTTTTTAAATATAAAGGATATATATGCAAGTAAATGGTGTAAGTTGTGGCGTAACAAACTCTTCAAATATCCCCACTCAAAACAAAAATTATTTGAAATTTACCTGTCAAACAAATAAATTTGATTCTTTTACCATTAAAAAAAAACTGGAAGTTAATTTCACTGCCAGAAGTCCTCTTCAAAGTGATTTTATGAAATTGGCTGTTATTTTTAAAACTGTAGTTATTGATTTACCCGTATTAAAATCCATAGAACTAGCTGAAAATACAGTTTCGAATCTACACATGAAGCAATTACTTAGAAACACAAATATTTTTATTGAGAATAAAGCAGCTGCACAAAATTCTAATTTGTTAACAAAATAGTTTAAACAAAGGAAAACTTAAACAATTTATATGATAAACTAGGTGAGTTATCGTATTGATTGAAAATGGCTATTTATATAAAGGAGCTCAATTTATGCAAACATTATGGAAAAAATACGCAAACGTTCTTGTTGATTACTCAACCAAAGTAAAGAAAGGCGACCTTGTTATTATTCGCGGTGACGCACTTGCACAACCGTTAATTCAGGCTGTATACGAAGAAGTTCTAAAAAAGGGCGCATTTCCTATTGTAAGAGCATCACTCGATGGCGTTAATGAAAGTTTTTTCAGACTGGCATCAGAAGAACAGCTCGATTATATAGATCCATTTACTGAATTGGAATACGAAAAAATTGATAAAATAATTTCTATCGGAGCACCTTATAATACAAAAAATCTGGCAAAGTCTGATTCTGCTAAACTCGCAAGAAGATCGAAAGCTACCAAACATTTATCTAACAAACTCCTGCAAAGAGCAGCCGAAGGCAAACTTGATTGGGTAATATGTGATTTTCCGACAAATGCTCTTGCTCAAGAAGGTAAAATGTCACTTTACGACTACGAACAATTCCTGTTTAAAGCCTGTTATCTACACTTAGATAACCCTGTTGCAAAATGGGTTGAAATTGGAGAACAACAGGACAAACTTGTTGAATATTTTAACAATACGTCAAAACTCAGAATTACTGGTGATAGAACTGATATAACTTTTTCTACAGTTGGAAGAAAGTGGATTAACTGTTGTGGCAGCAACAACTTCCCTGATGGAGAAGTATTTACATCACCTGTAGAAGATAGCGCTGAAGGCGGAATCTATTTTGATTTCCCTGCTATTTACAGAGGCAATGAAGTACAGGGTATTTATCTTGAACTTAAAAATGGTAAAGTTGTTCATGCTAAAGCAGAAAAAGGAGAAGACTTCTTCCTTAATATGATTAATCAGGATGAAGGAGCAAGATTAGTTGGTGAAATTGCTGTTGGAACAAATGAAATGATTCAGGAAGTTACAGGAAACATTTTATTTGACGAAAAAATCGGCGGATCAATTCATATGGCACTTGGGTCATCTTATCCTGAAACAGGCGGCAAAAACCAGTCAGGTCTACATTGGGATTTAATTAAAAATATGAAAAACGGCGGACAAATATTCGCTGATGATAAATTAATTTATGAGAACGGTAAATTCCTGATTTAAAGATTTTTCAAGTCTTTAAATAGTAGATCAGCAGTATCAATTCCTTGTTTTTCCAAAGATTGTTTAATATAGACAGATAAATTTTTGAGCATTAGAGTTACATCATCTACTATTAAAGGTATATTTACTAATTTTGACATTGATTTATTTCCATAATGATAAGCTTGAGACTCTAGCTTTATTTTGCTATACTGAAATTTAACAATGTTAATTTTGTCTTGCTTGTCATTTATGTTATGGTCTTTAAAAATATCGTCAATTACGTTATTAAATAGACCATACTCATTTGAATTTCTCCATTTATCCATAAAATCATCTGCAAAAATTGAATTTTCCACACTTTTATTCACGTTATTTAATAATTGTCTGCTTAATCCAAATTTAGTATCAAAAGCTTTATATTGTTGAAAATCCTTTGTATGAAATTGTAAAGCATGTGTAAATTCATGAGCTAAAATATTTATATCTTCAAGATTTTTAAATAGATCTGATCCCTTAAAAATATCGTAAGAAATATACATTTTTGAATATCTAATTCCGAAAGTTTTGCCTGAATCAGTCATTCCTAACTTACCAATCAAAAATTTTATCCTTTCCGGCACTTTATCAAAAAAAATCCTGTGATCCGGGACAACCTGTTTAATTAACTTTTTTAATGACTTCAAAGTTAGAGTTTGCGATGTATGTAAGAAAATAACACGATCTGTAAAATTATCTACCAACTTTGGTATATCAACAGGATCAATGTATTTTGGTGCAAAAAACTTCTTGATCGGAGAAATTCCTTGAAAAGATATTATTGTATTATTATTAATATCAGGCCGTTTTAAATAGCCTGCACAGGTCGTCGCATTATTATAGTTGGTTTTTGATCTGTAAATATTGCTGTAACCAGTATATAATTTTCCAGGATTTATCATATTTAACTCTTAAAATTAATTTACTGAAATAATAAAAAAAAAATATGTATAAAATTGCCAAAATATATCTAAATTAAAAAAAATTTATATTTAATTAATTTTAGGCAATTTTTGTATGTATGATTTTTTATTTTAACTAAGATACTTAATAAAAATCGGAACATTGTAATGCAAATCAACAATAATCCTTATAATTTCAATAAAATTAAGAAAAATCCTTATCAATATAACTTAAATATAAAACACTCAAGATTTGATTCAGTTTCATTTCAAGGAATCACAAGCAATAAGCTTATGAATAAATTTGAAGAATTAATAACCTACCAAATTCCAAAAGATAAAAATTTTAATTCACATGTACTGGAAGCTAAAAAGAAATTATTCAAGCTGATATATGAAGGAACTGACAAATGGCCGGGAGTAAAAATAAAAGTAAATAATGATTCATCCTATAATTTGCAGAATTTAGCGAAAGATCTTGGATTTTCCAAAGACCTGATGAAGACGTGGGAACATTTTATGTCACTTTATGATCACAATGCTGGTAAATTTTGCTATACTGGAGATATACTCAGACCCATTCTTTATAAACTTGGTATAAACAAGAAAGATACACCTCAAATATATGATTCTTTGGTTGAACCATTTAAAAATAACGATCTGATCAATGCAATCAATAAATTAATAGATTTTGAAATACCAAAAGGTAGTAATTTAAATTCAAAAGTTCTTCATTCTAAAAAAGAAATTCTTAAACTTCTGCTTGATGGAACTGACAAATGGCCCGGAATTAAAGCCAGAATCGATGAAAATTTATCCTATACCTATAATGATCTGTTTAATGATCTGGAATTACCTGAAAATCTAATAAAATCCTTTTCTCATTTTCTGGCACCCAGCACCCATGAAACAGGAAAATTTTGTTATACCGGAAATATTGTTAGATCGATAATGAAAAAGCTTGACATTAACAGCACAGATACTCCTCAAACATATAATTTGTTGATTGAACCGTTCAAAGAAAATGATCTGGTCAAAACAATCAATACAATTATTAAATTTAAACCGGCAAGTGATTATAGTGAATATCAAAAAGAAACTCTTCAAGTCAAGAGAATACTCCTTAATTACTTACTTGAAGGTACTGCAGATTTACCTGATGGTACAAAGAAATGGCAGGGAATTTATGCAAAAGTAAATAAAAATCTGAACTATGGCTATAAAGATCTGGCAAAAGATTTGGGATTATCAAATGATCAGATGAAAGTTTTATCTCATTTTCTTTCACCTTATGACCATAATCAAGGTAAATTAAGCTACACAAAAGAACTAGTAATCCCGATATTAAGAAAACTTGGCATTGAAGATAAAACTTTCCTGAGAGATATCAATCCTTCAACAAAATCGAAATAATTTAGATTTCTATTCTTGTAATTACTCCATGCAGTTTATATGAAGGTAATTCATAGAACTGAACAAAAGCGGGTGTAAGCTTTTTAATAATTGAAAAGATTCTCCATACAGGATTATCAGTTGAAATTTCTTCCAATCCATAAAAAATAACTTTTTCATGGATTCCTGCATAATCAAGAATCTCTTCCAAATTGATAACTTCCATATAACCAACATCAATCTGAAATTTTCTCAATCCTTCAGCAAGAGTTTCTTTAAAATATGGCGTTATTCCATACGGTTGATCACTTTGATTTATTGAAACAATAATATTATCTTCATAGATTATATTATTTACAAACATTGTTCTGACTATATAAGGCGGAATTTTTCTGATATTTCTTGCAAAATATAAAGCTGTTCCCCTGATTCTATATGACTCTTTATAAGTTTTACTGTAATCTGGCAAAAATTCATCTAAGTCCATTGGGTTTAATGCATTATATAGTAGTTTTTGACCTGAAGTGTATATTGTTATTATACAAAGTGGAATTGCTGCTATTGCCAGAGATATATACCCGCCATGCGGTATTTTGTACATTGTTGAAACCAAAAATGAAACATTTACCAGGAAAAGAGAAAACGCAAGCAAAGTAAGTGCTTTTTTCTTTTTAAAATAAAATATCATTGTTATAAAAGTTCCTGTTACTGTCATTGTTCCCGCTACTGCCATTCCATAAGCAGCTGCCAGATTACTGGATTTTTTGAATATAAACATTACTAATAAAACAAATATAAGCAGGAACCAGTTTATAAATCCTATGTATATCTGGGATCTTAATTCAACAGATGTATAATCAACCTTGAACATAGGTAAAATTCTTGTGGTAATACCCTGATATGCAATGGAAAACATTCCGCTGATCATCGCCTGAGATGCAATAATTGTTGCAATAATGCTCAAAATCAAGAAAGGAACATAAAGAATTTGAACTTGATTAAATATCATTTCAAAGAGAATATTATTAGCTTTTGTATTTTGTATTAGAAATGCACCCTGCCCCATATAACAAAGCAATAGAGCTGCTAAAACAAAATACCATGCTTTAATTATCGGCCATCGTCCAAGATGTCCCATATCAGCATACAATGCTTCTGTTCCTGTAGCACATAACAATACTTCAGAAAGAACAAAAAAGCCCATCATTCCATGAACCATTAAAAATTTAATACCATAGTAAGGATTTATCGCCTTTAAAATCTCAGGAAAATAAATTACTGATACAAGTCCTGTTAACCCAAGCACAATGAACCATACCAGCATAATTGGACCAAATGCACCCGCTACCTTATCTGCACCGTTTTTTTGAAATACAAAAAGTAAAACCGCAATAACCGCTGCAATTGATATTAAAACTATCTGTGGAGTATATTCAAATCCTGGTATTAATAACATACCTTCTACAGCACTAAGAATACTAATAGCAGGGGTAATAACTCCATCGCCCATTATTAAGGATATTGCAACATATGTAAGAAAAGTAACAACCGCAACTTGCTTGCCTGATTTCAATAATGGCAATAGCGTTTCTCTCAGTACAATTGTACCGCCTTCACCCTTTTTACTTAAACTCATAGCTAACCATGCATATTCAAGCGACACTATGAGTATTAATGTCCATATAATAAGTGATAACACACCAACAATATTTGGCATTGTTTTGGGTAAAAGTAAGAATATAACTGTAAAAGTATATATAGGACTTGTTCCGATATCTCCGAACACTAACCCCAAAGATTTAACAATTCCAGAAAACTCTGCTTTCATATCTGACATTTTAATATCTCATGTAAAATCAATAACTATAATGAAATTCTAGCTAAAATAGAAATATAAGCAAATAATTATGTAAAAATAACTTAATGTTTATCACTTTCTAAACAAATAAAAAATTAATCAATAATTCGATAATTAAGAATTAGTCCTGTTATTAATATTAAAAAATAATTTATCTAATTCAACAACAATGATGATTGTTAAAGCGACTAATATTGTTTGAATCCAGGTAATATAATCGAGTTGAGTAGTTCGAAAAACAAAATGAAGCGGTGAAAAAGTTAACACACTTATTTGTGCCAATAATGCCAAAGTCAAGCTCATTAACAAAAAAGGATTTGAGAATGGATGAATTTTAAAGATTGATTTTTCAAATGAACGGGAATTGAATACATGAAAAAACTGAAAAAATACCAGTGTATTTAGGGCAGTAGACCTTGCAAAAATTAAACTTGAGCCCTGACTTAATTTATACCAGTACATAAATAATGTGCCTGTTCCAATAACTAAAGCAACAATCATAATTCGTTTAAAAATAGAAAAATTAATTATGCCTTCATTAGGATTTCTTGGAGGTTTTTTAGAAATATCCTTTTCTCCTGGTTCATACGCGAGAGCAACATCTTGTAATCCATTTGATACAAGATTTATCCATAAAACCTGAGTCGCAAGAAATGGTAATGGCAAATTTAATAACAAGCTTGAAACTATTACTATCGGGATTCCTCCATCAGATCCAAGAAGGAAATATATTACCTTTCTGATATTTTCAAAAACAATTCTGCCTACTTTTACAGCTTCAAATATTGACGCATAATTGTCATCTTTTAACACCATATCAGCAGCTTCTTTAGCCACATCTGTACCACTTTTCCCCATTGCCACACCAATATTTGCCTTTTT
>JAQVCB010000191.1 GCA_028689995.1 Candidatus Gastranaerophilales bacterium | reverse complement strand
TTAATAATTTCTATGTTTTTATTTAAAGAGTTATTATGTTCAGACAGATATTTTGAAGATAAATCCGAATATTTTTGGCTGTTTTCAGAATTTAAAACTGAAAGGCTGGAATAAGCCTTGCCCATATTAAACAAATAACACTGTTTAAGCTTAATTAACCCATCTTCCAGCTTTACAAGAGAGAATTCTTTGGCGACATATATAAGATTTTTCAGACAAGCTGATGTTTCAGCAGATATAACAGAATTATCGAAACTTTTTTGATAATGATCTGATTTAATATTTTGCAGTGACTGAAGCAGAAAATCAAAATCTTCCCTTCTAAATCCTGCTGAATCCAGATTATTTTGTATTTTATTTAGCAAATCCTTCTCTATATGAATAAAAACTGGTTCAAACGGACTTTTAAGAATTTTTTTATTCATTGATGTAAAGCAAATTAAGGATTTGTTATCAGTAAAATTAATCTGTGTAAATACTTGATTTATCATAATTACCTGAATTTTATATGGAATTATTTATATAAAATTCAAATATAAAATTAATTGCTAAAAACTGATAAAAACTTAAAAAATGTTAATATTCAAGCGATAACAAATATTTTTTAAGTTCAATTCCGCAGGAAAAGCCGCCTGGATCTCCGTTGGAATTAATTACCCTGTGACAGGGAAATATTACAGGGATCGGGTTTTTAGAATTAGCATTTCCGGTGGCTCTAAAAGCATTTGGAGATTGAATTCTCTTTGCCAGTTCCTTGTAGCTTATAACTTTCCCATAAGGTATATTTTTTAGCTCATTCCAGACTTTTTGCTGAAAGGCTGTTCCGGTCAAAAATTTTGTTTTAAGGTCAAAAACTTTTCTCTCTTTATTAAAATACTCTTTTAGCTGCTCAATGGCTATTTTGTTGGATGCAGTGTCTTTAAAAGCTTTCAGGTTTATTCGGGAAGCAAAGTCACACAGCTGATGAGAATTTATACCAATAAACACGAGATCATCTCTAAATGAAGCAAGCGTTATTATACCGGTTTGTTTATGATGAAATTCGTTATAATAAAGTTTATCCATGTTGTTAAACCTTTATCTCAATCATTCTGTCTTGCATGACAAAGCGCAACAGCAATTGCATCTGCTGTGTCATCGAGCTTGGTAAGTTTATCATGATTTAAAATAATTTTTATCATTTGTTTTATTTCGTCTTTATCGGCTCTGCCATAACCTGTTATAGTCTGCTTAACGACCAGCGGAGTATATTCATAAACAGGAATATCGTGCATTTTTAAAGTCATTACAATAACTCCTCTAGCTTCGCAAACAGGAACTATGGTTTTTGCATTTTTAAAGAAAAATATCTGTTCTACAGATGCCATATCAGGCTTATAAGTAAGGAGCAGAGATTTTAAATCCTCATGAATTTCGAGAAATCTTGAAGCATCGTCATTTTTTTTGTCAGTTTGAATGGATCCGCAGTTAACTACAGTATAAAGATCACCATTAACGGAGGGCTCCACATCAAGTATGCAGTATCCTGTTATTGCCATTCCGGGATCTATGCCAATAATTCTCACAAATAAACGTCCTATAAGATAATGAGCTTATTAATAAATTATTATACAGCTTATTCTGAATTATATGCTATCTTAAAATAATCAGATGAATTTAATAGCGTTATAATCAATGAAAATTTTTGAAAATGTTAGACAAAATCAGTTATTAATAAATTTAATTTGTTTTTTAGCGGGTTTGATTACTGCTTTAAGCATGCCGGGATATAATATGAGTTTTCTGGCATGGATCGGTTTTGTACCCTTAATATTGTTCATTAAAAACTGTTCGTCTGTTCGAAAAAGCTTGAGTTATGGATTTTTCTTCGGGCTGGGCTTCAATCTGCTCGGATTAAACTGGCTTTTAGGGCTACACCCTCTTGGCTGGCTTGGTTTTTCAAATATCGAAAGTTTAAGCCTGGTGTCTGTTATATGGCTCTATATTGCGACATATTGTGCTATTTTTATTGCGGTATTTGCTTTGCTGACATATTATACCGACAGGCTAAATTCCTTATTGGCAGTGTTTTTAATACCGATTATATGGTCAATTGCTGTAAATAAACTTATGACACTGGGAGAATTTGGTTTTCCCTGGCTGATGATTGAATATTCCCAATATAAAAATCTGTTCCTTCTTCAATATGCTCAATTTTTGGGAGGAATAGGAATTGGATTTCTTATAATCCTGATTAATACAGCAATTGCATTTATTCTTAACGATTTTATACATGGAAGAATAAATCTGAAATTTTCCCTGATTAAAATATCGGCAGTAGTTTCAGGTATTATCGTCCTGCATTTTTGCGGTTATTTGCTGGTCACACAGCCTGTCAAAACAACTAAAACCATAACAGCTACGATAATTCAAAGCAATATTACGGTAGAAAAAGAAAAGAAAAGTATGATTTCTCTAAAATCAATTGAAAACAGTTTTCTGGACGAAATTAAAAAAGCGCCTTCGGGACTTGTTGTTATTCCTGAAACAGCGATATTTGATTTTATCAGGTATCAAGACTCGAATTTTTATAATGAACTCGATTCAATTGCAAAAAGCCGGAACAAGACATTAATTCTTGGTGTATTAGACATAGGACTAAATAAAAAAGGAATTCCAACTCCGACAAACTCGGCATTAATACTTGATAAAGCAAATTACAGACACAATGAAAATATTTATAACAAAGTCTATCTTGTTCCATTTGGCGAATATGTGCCTTTTTCAGGCTTTGTGCCTGGTATACTCAAAAAACTGGCTTCCACTGCAGCACGGGCTGATTTTTTGAGAGGGAACAAATTTACAGTTATACCGACATATTATGGAAATGTTGCTCCTTCTATATGCTATGATATTACGTTTCCT
>JAQVCB010000073.1 GCA_028689995.1 Candidatus Gastranaerophilales bacterium | reverse complement strand
GACTAAAAATTAAGAAAACGTCGATTAACTAAAACAATTGTTTACTTGTATAAAAGGTGCAATGTTAATATGATCATTAATAATGAAAGTCTTCTAAATCCTATTCAGGAAATAATTAAAAAGTGCCGGCTAAACCACATCGCAATAATTATGGATGGAAACAGAAGATGGGCTAAAAAACATAAATTGCCTTCAACTTCCGGTCATAATGCAGGCGTTAAATCACTTAAAAATGCAGTAAAAACCTGTGGAGAAATTGGCATTGATTATCTGACGGTTTACGCTTTTTCTACCGAGAACTGGGGCAGAAAAAAAGAAGAGGTAGATTTTTTAATGTTTCTACTTGGTGAAACAGTAAAAAAAGAATTAAAAAGTCTGCATAATAATAATGTAAGAATTAGAATAATTGGTAATCTTACTACCTTAAATAAAGAACTGCAAAAAATATTAAGAAATGCAATTGAAACCACTTCAGATAATACAGGCTTAAATCTTCAAATAGCTATCAATTATGGATCAAGAGAAGAAATTTGTAATGCTGTATCACTTATTGCATCAGATATTAAAGCCGGAAAAATTAACCCGCAGGATATTTGCGATGAACTTATTTCTGATTATCTTTATACTGCTGATATTCCTGATCCTGATCTTTTAATCAGAACAGGCGGAGAACAAAGACTAAGTAACTATTTATTATGGCAATCCGCTTACACAGAAATTTATATAACAAATACTTATTGGCCTGATTTTGGAAAATCAGAACTTGAAAAAGCGGTACATGAGTTTGTCAGAAGAGATAGAAGGTTCGGTAGAGACTAATTAACACTACAGGCTCCGCTACATGTTATGAGGTTTTCATGAAAAAGCTTGTTCTTGCAACTAAAAATAAAGACAAAATAATAGAGATAAATAATCTTTTAAAGAATACTGCTATTCAGCTTACTGAAGTACAAGGAGATTTTAATCCGGTAGAATCAGGTAATTCGTTTGAAGAAAATGCGTATATAAAAGCTTACGAGGCAGCCAAGCAATCGGGCCTTCCTTCTTTGGCTGATGATTCAGGACTTGTAATTGATGCGCTTGGAGGAATGCCAGGAATTCATTCAGCTAGATATGCAGAAAATACTCAAAAACGTATTGATAGAGTTTTACAAGAGCTAAAAAATGTCAAACCTGAAAAAAGAACAGCAAGATTTATCTGCTGTATGGTTATTGTAACACCTTCAGGCGAAACTCTTCATTCATGTACAGGAATATGTGAAGGAATAATACTAGAAGAACAAAAAGGTGTATACGGATTTGGATATGATCCTATTTTTTTATTGCCGAAATTTAATAAAACTATGGCAGAACTGACTCTTGAGCAAAAAAATAATTACAGTCACAGAAGTAAAGCATTAAAATGTATGATTGAATGGCTAAAATCAAATAATTTATTCTCATACTAAGGTTTGAACTACCTTAATATATAATACTTATACGTTACATAAGTTTTCTTATCGGTCTATCTCAAAACGACATAATTTATTAAAAAAACACCGGCATAATGCCGGCAAGTTCGGAGGCTAATATAATTTCATATTATTTACTTTATAATATTTTTAAAGTTAAAAAGTACAAATGCAGCAACAACTGACCAGGATATGCAATTAAATATTCCAACTATATTGCCTTTAACTCCATAGATAACTCCACCGAGTATATCTGCAACTAAAATACATATAATCAGCATTTTTATATCTTTAATATCACTCAACTTTCAACACCCCTCATAAACTATTATTTCTTATCTTTATTATTACATTCATTACAGTAGGATGACCATAAAATTATAGGAGCAATTTTGAAATTTTAACCTTTATGATAGACTTACAAAAAATTAATGTACTTATAAGAATAATAAAATTTGGAGGATTATATGAAAAACCAGTATTTGGTAATTGCAGAAAATATCACCTATAAATACAATAAACTCAGCTGCATCAATATTTACGATCAATTTATTACATTTAGCCTTCCTGCTGACTCATTTTTTGATCTGGCTGTTATGTGCGGACCAGGTTGGGAACCGGGAGAATATGACTTAAAAATTAAAGTACAGGTTAACAACAATGAGCCGGATGAATTAGGAAGTGTTAAAACAAATATCCCTCACGATAATTTTGTCTACAACGCTATAGCTCCGAATTTAAAAATTGTTCTACCTGAAGGTGCTCAAACTGTTTCTTTTCATGTTTATAAAAATGAAGAATTAATTTTAACAAGAACTTATCCCATTAATACACTTTTAGTTCCTAAGACAGAAGAACAACTATCAGTTGAAGAAACCATCTCAGCAGAATAATATATAATTTAATATATCTAATAAGGAGTTAACGTGATGGAAAGAATCCTGATAACTTTTTTTGATGTTAAAGATATTGAAAAAGAATATTTATACAAATATAAACCTGAAAATTGCGAATTTATAGTGATCTCTGACCCTCTGCATAAATATATTGATGAAAATATTGATAAAGTAAAAGATTCAGAAATTATATCAGTTTTTACTTCAACAAATGCTCCCGGTAACTTGCTGAAACAATTTCCGAATTTAAAACTTGTTACAACAAGATCTACTGGCTTTAATAACGTTGATTTAGATTACTGTAAAGAACATAATATACCTGTTGTAAATGTTCCGAAATACGGAGATTGTACCGTTGCAGAATATGCCTTCGGACTTCTTCTCGATGTTATGAGAAAAATTACATTTTCATATCTCAATTTAAAAGAAGGTATTATTAACATTCAAAGTAACATAGGTCATGATTTAATGGGTAAAACCATAGGAATTGTCGGAACCGGAGCAATAGGATGTCATGCGATCAAGATTGCCAACGGATTTGGTATGAATATTATTTGTTATGATCCATATCCAAAAGAAGAAATGAAATTAAAATTTAATGTAAAATATGTGAGTTTAGATCAATTATTAACAGAATCTGATGTAATTAGTCTGCATGCCCCTTCCACAAAAGAAAATTTCCATATGATCAATGATGAATGTTTTAATAAAATGAAAAAAGGGGTAATTATTATAAATACAGCACGTGGCGAAATAATGGACACTCAGGCACTTTATAAAGCAATAAAAAACGGAATAGTTGCCGGTGCAGGTCTTGATGTATTGGAATGCGAAGATATACTGGCAAATGAAGATCAATATCTCATTAAGGTTGATTGTATAAGGCATGAATGCCTAAGCAAAACGCTAATTAATCACAAATTACTCGAAATGCCAAACGTTATTGTAACACCTCACGTTGCATTCGACTCTGTAGAGGCAGTTTATAGAATATTAAAGACAACAATAGATAATATTAACGGATATTTATCAGGTAATGTAATTAATAAGGTTAATTAACGACATTAAAAATTTCCTTACAAATGCTGAAGACATCATAAGCCTGATCGAGCGGGATCATATTAGCACCATCGCAAGGTGCTTTATCAGGATCAGGATGTATTTCAAAAAATAATCCATTACATCCCGCTGCAACTGCAGATTTTGCTAGAGTAAGTGCAAATTTTCGCTCGCCTGATGAACAGGTTCCAGCTCCCCCTGGAAGCTGAATACTGTGAGTAGCATCAAATATTATTGGATAGCCAAGCTCCTGCATAATAGGTATGGATCTCATGTCAGAAACCAGATTGTTATATCCGAAACATGTTCCTCTTTCAGTAATAACAACTCTTTTATTACCGCTTTTTATAACTTTTTGAGCAGAATTCTCTATTTGGGCAGGAGATAAAAACTGTCCTTTTTTTATATTCACGATTTTTCCAGTTTTAGCGGCAGCGATCAACATGTCAGTCTGCCTGCATAGAAATGCCGGTATTTGTATAATATCTGCAACTTCTGCAACAATATCAGCTTCATGCGGTTGATGTATATCAGTAACTATTGGTAATTCTAAATCTTTTTTGATTTTTAACAGAAGATTAAGTCCTTTTTCTATTCCTACGCCTCTATAGGAATCAATTGATGTCCTGTTTGCCTTATCATAGGATGCTTTAAAAATATATGGCAAACCTAACTTTGTTGTTATTTCCTTTAATTTTTCCGCTGTTTTTATTACAACTGAAACATTCTCTTCTATCACGCATGGTCCAGCCATAATAACAAGATTATCAGATCCAAACTCAATAAAATCATTTAATTTAACTTTATTAATAATATTCAATTTTTAATCCTTTATAAAATGTGTCAATATGCAATAATTATACTAAATAATTATTATTATGTATCAGTAAATATTTTGTTTTTTCACAAATATGTTTCGAATTATAACAATTTTTGTTTTTTTAGTTTAGATCATACTAAAGTTGGGTATTTATAAATATACGAAATTGATTTCTGATATAACAAAGTGATTTAATGTATTGAATGGAGGTGATTAAAAGAAAGAATATTTTAAAATAAATTAAACAAATTAAAGTAATAAAAAGTAGTAAGTATTAGAATTATTTGTTACGAAAGGCGGAAGTTTAATGAGAAAAGGTTTTACATTACTTGAATTATTAATCGTTGTGGTAATTATCGGCGTATTAGCACTTATTGCAGCACCATCATTATTAAATGCAGCAGATCAGGCAAAAGAAGGTACAGTAAAAGCTAATGTAAGCGCAGCAGCATCATCAATTACAAGTAGATTTGCACTTAAAACATCAGAAGCAGCAACAACAGTAGCTAGTACAATTGCAACTCAGTTAAATACTGATAATAAAAATCCGTTTGATGAAGCTAATGATGCTTTTTCAACAACAGCAGTTACAGAAGGCACAGTTAATTTAACAGGCGATGATACAAACGGTTACATTACCATAACAGGTTATGGTAAAGATGCTGCTTCAGTTATTACCAAAAAAGTATATCAAGCTCCCTCAAATTAAAATTTAAACAGGAGTTACGCAAAATAATATAAAATATTTCAAATAGAAAATCCTCCTAAACGACAATGTTGTCAAACAGGAGGATTTTCTATTTGAAGCCAATGCATCTGAATCAAATGACATCGACAAAGATTTAATTATTGCTTGGAATATTCAGCGTCAATTACATCATCATCAGCCGGCTTTGTTTCTTCTGAACCATCAGTATCCTGTGTTTGGTCAGAACCTGCTGCTGCATCAGCCTGCTGATAAGCTGCTGATGAAATTGCAAACATTGTTTGCTGAATTTCTTCAGATAATGTCTTTACTTTATCTACGTCAGCATTATCATTTAATGCTTTTTCGAGTTCAACTCTTTGCTCTTCAAGTTTAGTTTTATCTGTATCAGAAATCTTACCTTCAAGATCTTTTACAAGCCTTTCTGCAGCATGAACCAAACTGTTAGCATTATTTCTTATTTCAACTTCATCTTTTCTCTTTTTATCTTCTTCAGAGTGAGATTCAGCATCTCTTACCATTTTTTCTATATCATCTTTATTAAGATTTGATGTACCGGTAATGGTAATTTTTTGTTCTTTATTTGTTGCCTTGTCTTTAGCACTTACATTGACTATACCGTTGGCATCAATATCAAATGTAACTTCAACCTGGGGTAGTCCTCTTGGTGCTGGCGGAATACCATCTAATCTAAACATACCGAGAGATTTATTATCTCTGGACATTGGTCTTTCTCCCTGAAGTACATGAATATCTACCGCAGTCTGATGATCATCAGCTGTAGAGAAAACTTGACTCTTACTGACCGGAATTGTGGTATTTCTTGGTACTAATGGTGTCATCACACCTCCTAATGTTTCAATACCAAGAGTTAACGGAGTTACATCAAGAAGTACGACATCCTTAATTTCACCCGCAAGAACGCTGGCTTGAATAGCAGCACCAACTGCAACCACTTCATCAGGATTTACTGTCTGATTAGGATCTTTATTTGTTATATCCTTAACTAGTTTCTGTACAGCAGGAATTCTTGTTGACCCGCCAACCAAAACAACTTCATCAATTTCTCCTGGTGATAATTTTGCATCAGTTAAAGATTGTTCTACAGGCTTTCTGCATCTTTCGAGAAGGTCATAACAAAGATCTTCAAATTTAGCTCTTGTAAGTGTTATATCCATATGCTTTGGACCATTTGCATCTGCTGTGATAAATGGCAGATTTATAGCTGTCTCAATAACTGTAGATAGTTCACATTTAGCTTTTTCTGCTGCTTCTTTCAGTCTTTGCATGGCCTGTTTATCATTTCTGAGGTCTATACCTTCCTGTTTTTTGAATTCATCAGCAAGCCAACTAATAACTTTATCATCAAAGTCGTCACCACCAAGTTTTGTATCACCACTGGTAGAAAGAACTTCAAATACCCCGTCGCCGACTTCCATAATACTTACGTCAAAAGTTCCGCCGCCAAGATCGAATACTAAAACTTTTTCATTTGATTTTTTATCCAATCCGTATGCAAGAGCTGCTGCTGTTGGTTCATTGACAATTCTTAAAACATCAAGCCCTGCAATTTTTCCTGCATCTTTTGTAGCCTGTCTTTGACTATCATTAAAATATGCTGGAACTGTAATAACAGCTGATACAACTTTTTCGCCAAGATATTTTGATGCATCATCGGCGAGTTTTCTAAGAACCATTGCGCTAATTTCCTGCGGAGAATAGCCTTTTCCGTCAACATTAACTTTAAAGTCAGTTCCCATATGACGCTTGATACTCATTACGGTTCTGTCAGGATTTAGGATAGCCTGTCTTTTTGCAAGCTGACCAACTAATCTTTCACCAGTTTTTGAAAATCCAACTATTGAAGGTGTGGTTCTGCTGCCTTCTGCGTTAGCAATTACAGTCGGCTTTCCGCCTTCCATAACTGCAACAACCGAATTGGTTGTGCCTAAGTCGATCCCTATTGTTTTTGCCATATTATTTCTCCTTTAAAAAAAATATTTTTTATTTTCTAATACATTTATAACAGCAAATTTAACCAATTCTTAAAATCTAAAGAAAAATTTAAGATTTGTTCTTGTTACGAAAAAAACTAAGAGCCTGTCTGGTTATAAACAGTAAAATCAAATTATAACTTTCTCGTGCGAAGCGGGAGTGCTGACTAAAGCCGAAACGGCATGTTTGGCAAGGCGTTGGAGACTTTAACCAAACTCGTTCTAATAAAATTACGAAAGTATAAGATTAATCAATTCTTCATTACTGTAATAATTATCTATGACATGTATATTAATGGATAATTTGTCTTTAACATCCTGAAGCGTCAATCCATCAAGAAATTCGTTGCTGAATTTTCTTAACATTACTGACGGGATAATAATATTTTTAAGATTATCTTTCACAGGCAGCAAATTATCCAATAAATCCTGACCGGTAATAAGTCCTGTTACAGTTACATCATCTCCCCAAAATTTGCTTGTTATCGGTACTACATTGACCTTCAAATTATGGATTTTATTTAGTTCATTTGCAATTGATTGAAGCGATTGTGCAGCAATTTTACCCGTCACAAGGGTAAATTCTTTTGGATTACTCAAAGAATTGGGTAAATTTAGCTTGAATTTCTTAAAATCATCAAGCAAAAGTCTGCAAGTACCAACTCCATCGTCAAGTTGTCCAAAATCTCCGTAAAATTTTGTTTTAGGTAATTCATAACCTGCCTGTATATAAAATTCATCGGATGGATAAACAAGATTATAACCGGTTTTTTTATTAAACCTGCTTATTTGTTCAATCACTTTTTCAGAAACCTCTTTTGTTACTCTTGATAAAAGTTCATCATTTCTATACTTTGTAATGCCTACAGGAACAACAGCAATTGATAAAATATTAGATTTGAATGAATAGAGATCGTTTAACGTTCTATCCAGTTCGTCCCCGTCATTTACACCGGGACAAAGCACTATTTGTGTATGAACTGGAATTTCAAGCTCATTTAGCCATTTAAGCATATCCATAATATTTTTTGCTTTGTCATTTTTAAGCATAAAAGCACGAAGATCAGGGTTTGTTGTATGAACTGAAACATACAATGGACCTGGGCGCAGCATTTCAATTCGTTCTTTTTGAATCTTTGAAAGATTTGTCAAGGTTATGTAAGTTCCCTGCAAATAAGAAAGTCGCCAGTCGTCATCTTTAATATAAAGAGACTTCCTAAGCCCATTTGGCTGCTGATCGACAAAACAAAAAATACATTTATTAGTACAGGGAATAACTTTATCAAAAACTGCCGATTCAAAATTTATTCCTAAATCTTCATCTATATCTTTCTCAATATCAATTATTTCTTCATCACCACCAACACGTTTAATATGGAGAGAAATTTCCTCACTTGTTATAAGAAATTTATAATCAATTAAATCCTTGGGACAAAGCTCGTTAATAAATAATAACTCATCACCCTGCATTATATTCAGGTGATAAGCAATACTATCAGTAATTACAGAATTTACAACCGCTGGCATAATATTAGACTCATAAACTTATACCACTTCAAAAATGAATTTGGGATTTTAACAACAAATAAAAAATGGTATTCGGTAGTAGGAGCGTTATTTTCGGAGGCGATGTACGGTAGTGGGAGTGTAAAAAAACTGAAGCTGCTGCGATCAGCAGGAGCTGGAGGTTTTTAGTAACTCGTTCAAACCTTCGAAAATATAAACTCGTTTTAATATAACAATATAATAATACCTTGAATTTAAAAATTTGAAGAAAATAAAAAAAAAATGCATAATATTTATCAACAAGAGACAAAAAGGTTTAAGAAGTTATGGAAATAAACGATATAATTAAAGAATTTTTTTCAAATATTAAATGCACACAATGCCACAATTTTTTTGATAAAGAATCAATAAATCTGGTTAGACACGAACATAACTACACAGTTGTACGTATTATATGTTCAAAGTGCGGCAAAAATATTGGTATAGCTATGCTCGGACTTGATAAGGACAGTATGAAAGTCTCTGTAGACAAAACAAATGAGCAAAAAAAACCTGATGATATTCCTCTTGAACTATCAGACACTATTGACCCGATAACCTATGATGATGTAATAGATGCTCATAAGTTTTTTTATAGCCTTGGCAATGACTGGTCAAAACATCTACCCAATAAAGACGCATAAAAAATGGTGCAATATTCGCACCATTTTTTTTATATAATTCAGTCTAATTTTGACAACTTGTAATTAAATCTTTTACAAACGTAGCTTTGGATTTTATCAGGTCATCATAATGAGTGTTTATAGTCTCATCAAGTATTTTAAATACTTCAGATTTATCATTCAAAGATTTTAAACTATTAATTGCTGATTCTGCAACTGTTGCGCTTAAATCATGAATTCCTTTACCTTCATTAATAAGAACGACCTTAAGAGAATCATAAGTATTTCTACTTATCAGAGCATTTACAGTTAATTCCCTTACAATATCCTCAGGACTATTTGTACCTATTTCTTCTAATACTTCCACAGCTGAACCGTCAGAATGTCTTCCAAGAGCTTCAATAATTTTGGACATTTCACTAATTGTTCTGGTATTGTTCATATATTCACCTCTAATAATTTAAACAGCCGTCATAACTAACTGGTTATTTAATTCTGTCAATTTACTGGCTAATAAATTAACTGGTTTGCCATTATAAGGATTTCTTGTAAATCTAATAGATTTAACTAAATCAACAACATCTATTTGTAATTTTTCACTTATTGTATTTACAAACTTGCTGATATTTGCAACTGAATCAACTACACCAGAGAAAGATTTGCTAATATAATTCTTTGCAGAATTATATGTTCCTGCAATTGCACTTGCTGCCAGTTTACTTCTTTTATTTATAGAACTTGTAAAAGAAAGTTTTTCTTTTGCTTGAGAAGATTCAAAAACATCACAATTTAATACCCTGCCCTTGAAACTCATTCCAAAAGGGTTAGATGAATTTGATATTGTAGCATTTTTAGCATCTGACCGTTTAAAAATTTTTAAATCTGCGGGATTGAAAGAAATTTTTTGCATTTTATATTTTCCTCTAATAGTAATATGTTTGATAATACTCCTGCTTCACGGATTTAAAATTAACATATGGATAAAAAATAAAAATCATCCAGATAATGTAGGGTACTAAACAAAATAAAAACAATCACACTACAAGGTTTATAATATAAGTATAATTGTTTTTTTCTTTTAATATATTTAATTATTAAATAAAAAAACATGGAAGGTTTATCGCTATAGTTTTTTTTTATTTTAATTTACAAAAATACTTGCCTAGAAATAATTTTTTAAGTATTATATTAACCTACACGTAAAGAAACGATTTGTAATATAAATATAGAGGTAAAAACAATGCCAAGACAGTGCGAAATATGCGGTAAATCAACATTAAAAGCAAATAAAGTCAGCTTTTCACATAAACACCACACATACAGACAAAAACCAAATCTTCAAAGCCTAAAGATAACAGTCAAAGGAAGTGTTAAAACAATTAAAGCCTGTACTTCCTGCATTAAGGCCAATAAAGTTTTAAGAACTGTTTAACATATAAAAATTATAAAAAGGCTGGGTTTAATACTCAGCCTTTTTTGTAAGATAGAAAATAAAATATCATAGTAAGAATTTTTCAATAAATATCGTAAAATATTTTTATAATAATTTTTTTATCGAGGAACAATACAACATGAAAAAAAGTTCACTTCTAAAAAAAGTAATAATTATAAGTACATTAGCTATATTTAGCATTTCATTTAATGCAGATATTCAAAAATCCATGGCGCAAGACCTGACACCGGTTAGCTATAGACAGCAAAATCTGGCTTCAATAAATGGAAAAATTGACACTTATACATCATTGCTGAGTCAAAACTCTGCTGACCAAAATTCCAGAAATAGCCTTGCTGTTGCTTATATAGACAGAGGTAATTATTATTTCGATAATGCAATAAGCCTAGCCAATGCAGCAAATGACTATAGAAAAGCTATTTATTATTTAAAATACGATGAGATTACTTCGCCTCAAAGCATATTAAATGAAAATATTAATATCGCAAAAGACAATCTCAGAAAAGTATTTTTACAACAAAAAGTGAGTTTAGATCCTAAATCCAGACTAAAAATTGCAAAAAGTCTTAGAGGACAGGGAAGTTTCAAAGAAGCCATAGTTGAATTTAACGAAGCACTTGCAAATGTTTCACAAAAACTGGAATCATACGAATCTCTCGGCGATATTATGCGGGTACTTCAAAAAGATAATATAGCTATTGAATACTATACAAACGCTCTATCAATAGACCCTCAAAATGCGTTATTGCATTTAAAACTTGCAAGAGCACTAAATAAGACAGAAAATTTTGATTCCGCTATAAAAGAATACAATCTGGCACTTGAATCAGGAGAAAATAACGCAGAAATTATATCAGCCCTTGAAAATATCTGGACTGCAAAAATTGTAGAAAATCCGCAAGATGCTGTAGCTCACATGAATCTGGGTGTAATACTGCAAAAGAAGAAAGATTTTAATGGAGCATTATCTCAATATAAGGCCTCAGAGCTGATTGATCCTGCAAGTGTAAATTTACGACTGAATATAGGTACACTTTTTCAGGCGAAGGGTAATCTTGATATGGCAATAAAAGCTTATGATTCAATATTACAGTTGTATCCTACACATACATTGACTCATTATTACAGAGGCACAGCTCTAAGACAGCTCGGAAATAATAAAGGAGCCGTCGATGAATTTTTAATAGTCTTAAAAATCGACCCAAACTATACAGCCGCAAGAAAAGCCGTATTTGACACCGCGAAAAACTCACCAAATGCAGATGAAAGATTAGCTATCTTAAGCGATTTCGCCAAATTAAATCCAACTGATGCACTTGCTCAATATAATATGGCGTATGAACTACACTCAATAAAGAAAATCGACGAAGCATTATCATATTATCAAAAAGCTGTTTCAGTTGACCCCAAATTAATAGACGCATATCTTAATATAGCCTCAATTTACAGAGGGAAATCTCAATATTCAGAAGCGGAAGCAACTCTTCAAAACAGCCTAACAATCAATCCTGATAATCAAAAAATTAAAAAAATGCTTGCAGATGTAAATGAAGATTCAATGATGAGCATATATCAGCAGGCAATAGATAAATATAATAAACAAGATTACAAAGGAGCCATCGAAGATTATCAAAAAATCATTTCTACACAAAAACCTAATGCCGACGTTTATCTAAATCTTGGTTCAGCATATCAGGCTGATAATAATTACGAAGAAGCAATAGATTCATATAAAAAAGCCCTGGCAATGGACAATAATAATTCAGATGCCCTATATTATCTCGGATCAGCCTATTATACAAACAAGAGTTATGCTAAAGCTCTTGAATATTATCAAAAAGCATTAATAATAAGCCCGGATGACAAAAATATAATAACTTCAATAAACGATACAAAATCTGCAATCGCTGAAAGTAAATTAGAAAAAGGTTTAAACGAATTTAACTCAAAAAAATATTTACTTGCACTTCAGACATTTACCGATGCAATAAAGATTAATCCTAATAACGGATATGCATATTACTACAGAGCTCTTGTTTATGATGCCCTGAAAAACTATAAAATGGCTATAAATAACTACAAAGTCTCTATAGAAAAGTCACAGGACATAAATGCTGCTTACTATTCACTTGGGATTGATTATGATATTTTAAAAAACAGAATAGAAGCAAAAAAAGCTTATGAAAAATTTATAGATAATTCAAAAGATAATAATGATGAATATGTTAAATACGCTAAACAAAGAGTCAAAAACTTATAATAGATGTTAAAAACAGAAAAAAAAACAAACAAAAATGAACTTGTAATCGGTAACATTAAGCTTTCAAGTAAAGTAACGCTTGCTCCTATGGCAAGTTATACAGACACGGTTTATCGCAGTTTAATAAGATTATTTGATAAAAATTCTCTATTAACCAGTGAAATGGTCAGCTCTGAAGCCCAAATAATGACTAATAATAACACAATAACTGATTTCAAAAATATTGAATATCCTCTCTCATTTCAGATATCAGGACATAAACCTGAAATAATGGCAGAAGCTGCAAAAATGCTTGAAAATATCTCAACAATAATAGACATTAACATGGGCTGCCCTGCACCAAAAATTGTTAATAATACAGACGGTGCAAAACTTATGACTGATCTGACACTTGCATCAAATATAATCCATTCTGTAAAAAAAGCAGTGTCTATACCGGTAACAGTTAAGTGTAGGCTGGGGTGGGATCAACAAAGCAAAAATTATATTGATTTTATAAAAATGGCTGAAGAATCAGGTGCAGATGCAATTTGTATTCATGGAAGAACTCGATCACAAATGTATTCAGGAGAAGCTGACTGGGAATCGATAGGAA
>JAQVCB010000190.1 GCA_028689995.1 Candidatus Gastranaerophilales bacterium | reverse complement strand
TGTATCGCTCACGAGTGTAAAAAAGGAAATATGCACTTAAATATTGACGAAATACTAGTTGAGTTTGCCGACATTACCGAAAATTCAGAAATCAAAAAAATGATACTCACTCCCTTGTATATATATGGCATGCCTTTACTCAGGTATAATATTCAAGATGCTGCGATTCCGATTATGAAAAAATGTAACTGCGGTCTGCCATATCCGGTTATTGAATTAAAAGTTGGCAGAATAACAGGCAATATTCTTTCTCCTGACGGAAAAATAGTTTCAGGAATCACCTTAACGTGGTATTTTGGAGATGCCACACAAAATATTAAACAATATCAAATTATTCAGGAAAATATTTCAGATTTTACAATTAAAATCGTGTCAAATGAAGAATTTCGAGCTGAAAACGAAGAAAAAATAAGGAACCTACTGATAGAAATGATTAATTCTACTGATATTAACTTGAAATTTGAATATTGTGATGAAATTCCGCTTTGCACTAATGGAAAATACAGGTCAGTTATATCAAAAGCAATGGAAGAATTCCATCATAAAAGCCCCCTGATTTTAAAATTCTAGGCAGGCAAATTTATCGTTATGGAGTTCCCATTGCTTTAAGTCTTTTAATTACGGCTTCTATTTCTTCTTTTTCTTCAGGATTTGATATCAGGTTTATATAATTTTCAAACTTTTCAATTGATGCCGAGTATTCTTTTTTTACGGCATATAGTACGCCTAATTGCTTGTAGGCAAGGAAATGCGCTTGATTTAGTTCTATTGTCCTGTTTAATTCCTGAATAGCTTCGTCTATTTGTTCATTCGCTTCATATGCAATAGCCAGATGATAATGAATATCAGCATTATTAGGAGCCATTTCGATAACAGTCCTGTATTCATTTATTGAATTATCATAATTTCCAACCTGAAAATATGATCTTGCAAGGTCATAATGTGCATCAATATTTTTCGGAGCTTTATTGATCACTTTTTCCAGTTCATATATTGCCTGTTCATAACGAAAATCTCCAATAAGCAGCCTCGCCAGATGATATCTGGGACCGGGATTTTCCGGATCAATCGTTATAGCTGTTTCTAACTCGTTTATTGCCTGTAAAATTTCATTTTGTGCAACATAAACATCCGCAAGATTCTGATAAATTCCCTGTATGTTTTTATCAATTTCCAGAGCTTTCCTGAATGATTCAATAGCTTTGGCATAATTACCCATTCTAAAATATGTGGTTGCAAGATTGTTGTATAAATAAGGATCATCGGGATTTTCTTCAATTAATACGGAAAATTCTTTAATCGCCGAATCGTATTCTTCCTTATTAAAATGTTCAAACGCTTTACTTATTTTGTCTTCCATAATTCTTCGATTCCCCCAAAACTTTTCAACTCTCCCATATTATAAAATTAATATAATTATTTTACCTTATTTATCATAAAATTGATAGTTTTGGACAAATCTTCATTTTTTATATTAAAATCTAGTATAATAGCAATAAAAAGGAGATGGAACATGTCCGGGCATTCAAAATGGGCTAATATTAAACATAAAAAAGCAAAAGTAGACGCACAAAAAGGAGTTACTTTTGCAAAATACTCAAGAGAAATAACTATTGCAGCTAAAACAGGAGGCATAGAACCGGAAGCAAATTTTAGGTTAAGAACAGCAATAGATAAAGCTAAGGCAGCCGGACTGCCAAACGACAATATAAAAAGAGCTGTAGAAAAAGCTTCTGCTTCAGCAGGCAGTGATAATCTTGAAGAAATTATTTATGAAGGTTATGGACCTGGAGGCGTAGCTGTTTTAATTCAAACTTTAACCGACAACAGAAACAGAACAGCTGGAGATATCCGAAGCTATTTCAATAAAAATAACGGAAATCTCGGAGAAACAGGCTGCGTTGGCTGGATGTTTAAAGAAGAAGGTGTGATTTCTATCGATAAGAATAATATCGATCAGGATCAGCTTTTTGATATTGCTATAAATGCAGGAGCAGAAGATTTTTTAGCTGAAAATGATGAATACAGCATTATAACTACTCCTGAAACCCTTCAGGAAATTTCTGAAAATCTGGAAAAGTCCGGATATAAGCTTAAAAATGTCGAAATAACAAGAAATCCTCAAAATACAGTTCCTGTAGAGGATGCTGAAACAGCTAAACTGCTTTTAAGACTGTTGGACAGCATTGAAAATCATGAAGATGTTCAAAACCTTTATTCAAACTTTGATATTAACGACAGTTTGCTTGAAGAAATTTCTTAACCTGCTTTTTCCAGTTTTGAGATAAATTGTCTTACAAGTTCCTGTTCTTTTATATTATTTGAGAATTTAAGATAATTTTTTAAATTCCTGACTGAATTTGTATAATCGCCTGTTTGGGCATAAACAAATCCAAGTTCACGATAAGCATTTTTATAATCAGGATTGTTAACAAGAGCCAGATTATAATTTTCTATTGCTTTTGAATAATTTTTTTTGTCACAGTATGATTTTCCAAGATTAAAATAAAAAATAGCAGAATTTGGCTTATCTTCCTTTAAATATTGAATAGCTTTCATGCAAACTTCCTGATAGGCAGTGTCTGTATTTGGAATTGCTTTAGCAGGCGAAGCCTCTTTCTTTTTTAATTCCAAATTTTCAAGGGCTAATAATTTATCTTTATTTTGCAATAATACAAGATTTTCTTTGGTTTTACTCAGCTCGCTATTAACACTTACAAGCCTGCCTGATAAATTTTCAATTTTATTCTTATATAGCGCAAGCAAATCCTGCAATTCATTGCGTTCAGATTTTTGGGCGAGATTTTGTAATTCTCTTTCCTTCGAAGCAATAACCTGTTCTAATGTTGTTTTTTGGCTTTCTAATTGTTCAATTTTGATATTGCTTTCGGTTAAAGCCTTTTGAGAAATATAGCTTAATTCTT
>JAQVCB010000189.1 GCA_028689995.1 Candidatus Gastranaerophilales bacterium | reverse complement strand
ATAGTCAATATTTGTTTTCATAGAATATAAAGCTTTAATATATTCTTTATTTCCAACAGCAAAGCCTATTCTCCATCCTGCCATATTAAATGTTTTCGAGAAAGAATGAAACTCTATGGCAATCTCTTTTGCCCGCGGAATTTCAAAGATACTTGGCGGCCTGTATCCGTCATACACTATTTCACCATAGGCAAGATCTGTACAAAGCAAAATATTATATTTTATACAATAATCAACTAATTCCTGATAATATTCCTTTGTTACTGTAGCTGCCGAAGGGTTATTGGGGTAATTTACAAAGAAAATTTTTGCTCTTTGGGCTATTTCTTCAGGAATACTTGATAAAACAGGCAAATAATCATTTTTATCTTCAAGTTTGACATGATAAACATCGCCACTTGAAATCCACGTTCCTCTGGAATGAACAGGATAATATGGATCAGGAACGATATTGATATCTCCGGGGTTGGTATATGCCATAGCAATGTGAGCCAGACCCTCTTTTGCGCCTATTAAAGTCTGTATTTCATCTTTAGGGTCGATAGTAACGTTATATCTTCTTAACATCCAGTCAGCAATAGCTTGCCTGAATGATTCCTTGCCTTTAAAGCTTGGATAACCGTGATTTATCGGATCTTGTATACTTTTTATTGCTGCTTCAACAATCGGAGCAGGAGTTGGCCCATCTGGATTGCCGATGCCAAGATCAATTAAATCAACACCTTTTGCTCTCGCCGCTTCTTTCCATTCATCCAGTTCTGCAAAGATGTAAATCGGCAAATTTAATAATTTTTGTGACGGTGTGATGTTTAATTTAGTTTGCATTTTTTAATCTCCTGATTGGCTGTTGCATTAGATATTGTATAGTATAAATTTTTTATGTTCAAGAAAGTAGTATTATTTTAATTATAGTAAATCCAATTCTGAAAGCACTTTAGCAGCTCTTTGCTTGAAAGTATGATATTTCAGGATTTTTTCTTTACCGTCTTTAGCTATTTTGTTTCTTAAAAGATCTTTATTTAAATAACTTGAAATCTTGCAAATTAAATCATCTATACTTCTATAAAATAAAAGTTCAGAATCTTCAATGAAATAATCAGCCGTATCCTGCCTAAAATCAGTTATCAAAAATCCTTCCGCTGCAAGAACCTCAAGAACACGATAATTCATACTGCTCAAACCCTGCTCCATCGTAATGTTAAGAACGATTTTAGCTCCATTATAAACTTTGGCAAGGTCTTTTTCTGTTTCAAGAAAACCTTTGTAACTTTTTCTGTATATTTCTACCAAATTAGAACTTAACATATTCCTCTTTATTATTTCTTCAACGCTGGTGTCAAAATGTTTTTTATACGAATAAATACCAAGTTTTCCGGGGAAATTTTTTATAATTTCACACAAAATAGAAAGCCTTCTATCGGTAAGAGGTCTTCCGACAAAAACTATTTCAGGAATACTTCCATCAACTTCCACATTTATAGAATATAAATCAGGATCAACCCCTAAAGGCAAATAAAATGATCTGTTTTGAAATACGTTTAAATACTGTTTATCCCAGCAAAAGACTATTCCTTTTGAAGCGGACAGCTTTTTAAAAAGTGTTAAATCTCCCGAATGAGCAAAATTAGCATTCGGATCATCGGCAAAATAATGTATAACAGGAATGTTTAACTCATTAATAATTCTTTCCGCTTCAGAATTGATAAAATGTACATAATCGTAACCTATAACAAAATCAGGATTGAATGTTTTCACAGAATTACAATCAATTTTTCTCACATCATAAATCAGGACATTGTGACCTGATTTCTTAAATCCCTTTGCAAACCCGTTTATAATCAGCGCCCCTGCAATACTTATCGGGGTTATAACCAGTACATTACCCATATATCAATAAAATCCTGATTTAAAATAAATAACAGTCTGAAATAACCAATCATTGATAGAATTCACTAATAGCTTTTGCTTTTATTATAACAGTAAAGACTATTTTGGTCGAATTGTTACAAAAAAAGTTTTACCCCGGTAAAACTCTGGCTAAGAATGGAGATTTTATTAAAACAATAATAAAATTCCTGATTATGGCTAATACTTTTGTATATTTTTCCTTTATATCTCAGTTATAGTTATTAATTTGAGCAAAAAAGGCAGGGTTGACGAGTTTTATAAAATAATGATATCTTTATACTAATTAATTTTTGTGGCAAGTCGGTATTATAGTTGAAAACACAATTAAATAGCAGATATTAACCAATTAAAAGTTAAGAAGATCAGTGACAAGGACGTAGGAGAGTTGATATGGCCTTTAAAGCCAGGAGTTGTAGTTCCCACGAAGAAAGAATGATTATTGATGAAACTACAGAAGAAATTCTGGATTATCTTCTTAGATCAAGGAATTTTCTTTCAGATTTAACCCTTGTAAAACTTAATCAAAAGGTTAAAATTTCACTTTCAAAAAAAATATACGAATTTATTCAAGGGTTTTACAGAACTTCGAAAATTAGTAATTCAAAAAGTTCTTTAATTATTTTTCTTACAGTATTATCTTTCGCAGGAAGCTTCTTAAATTCATTCAACACTGCATTTGCTGTTTCAAACGAAATGAAACAGCAAATTACCAATATTAATCAGGATGGAAACAGATTTATTTACCTAAAATCAAATAAATCTTCAGAAAACAACAAAAATAACGATAATATTATACCTGTTTCAGAGGAATTTAAAAATAATTTGTATGGCATCAAACCGGGACAGCCATTAATGATTATTCCTCAGAATTCAAAAGTTCATACAATAAAAAAAGGTGAAAACCTTATCAGGATTAGTAACAAATATAATGTATCTCTCAAACAATTAATATCTGTTAATCCTAAAACTGACCTTTTGAATTTAACACCCGGGGAAAAACTGATAATACCGGATGTTAAAACAAT
>JAQVCB010000188.1 GCA_028689995.1 Candidatus Gastranaerophilales bacterium | reverse complement strand
CCCACCAGAACGCATCAAGAATACCGGGAAATACCGCTTGATTAACCTTGTTTTCCACATCATATATCAGAAGGGAACATAAAATTAAAATTACAAAAAGCAAAGACATTGTAATAAGCAATTCTTCCCGCTTTTTGTATATTATTTTACCGAAAAAACGAAGGGTTGATGAATATCTTACTATCTTGATTAATCTGAATAATTTCAATATTCTGGCATAACGCAAATCCATGCCTGCCAGTGGCAGATAAAAAGGTAAAAAAGCAATAAGATCAACTATCATTAATGGTTTAAGACAAAAACGAGCTCGTCCCCAAAAAGGCTTGGAATACTTGTGATTTACCGTAATAGACCAGACCCGCAGCGCATATTCAATGGTAAAAACAACTATTGTAAATATTTCAAGGATTGTAAAAATAAAATGACCGGCAGCTGCGATGGAATCAGATGTCTGTAACAACATTGCAATCATATTAAGCACAATCAGGGTAATCATGAAATCATCAAAAGCCCTGCTTGCTTTATCATTATAAGTTGGAACATCCAGTACCCGATGGATATACTTTTTTGCACGGGATATATTTATTTTAAAAATATTTTGATCAGCTGTATTCATATATTGTACTTTAATACATTTTATAAACCTGATCAAGAAGCAAATTCAAATATGTTTTTTGAAGGAGAAAAGTAATATTTTGTAAAGTTGATAATATAAATTAATAAAGATTATAATTTATAAGTAGCTCTTTGATTAAAAATATGTTTTAATAATCTAAAGTGTATACATAATTTATTGAAGTGGAAATTTGAAAATGATTATTAATACTAGCAGATTTGGTGAAGTTGAAATCGATGAAAACTTAATATTTGATTTTGTTGAACCTATTTTAGGTTATGAAAATCTAAAAAAGTTTGTCCTTATTGATCACATGCAGGATTCACCTTTTAAATGGCTGCAATCCAGCGAGGATGAAAACATAGCGTTTCCTGTTACTATTGCAGGATATTTTGGACTTGATTACGAATTTGTTATTCCTGAAGAAGAAGCTAAAAAGCTTGAACTTATTAATGCTGAAGAGCTTTTAACTTTGAATATTGTATGCATTCCTTCCGGGGAGCCGGAAGCAGCAACAATAAATCTTGCTGCCCCTGTTGTTATAAATACAGGCAGTAAAAAAGGAATGCAGCTAATATTATCAAACGCAAATTATGCCGTCAGGCAAAAATTATTCGCAGATGGGATAAAACAGACAGTTAAAAGTTAAATGAGAGTGACTTATAGAGGATTTTAATAATGTTAGTTCTAACGAGGAAGACAGGACAAAAATTAATAATTGATGATAATATCGAAATTATTATACTTGAAACCAAGGGAGAAGCTGTCAAGATTGGTATAAAAGCCCCAAAAAATGTTGCGATTTTCAGAGAAGAAATTTATGAAGAAATAAAAAAGGCAAATGAACAGTCAGGCAAAAATGCCCTTCTTTCTGATCTGGATGTTGCGTTTAATTTATTTGGCAAAAAAGAAAACACAGAAGATAACTCTCTCAATAAATTTCAATCAATTATTAATCGTTCCAAAAAAAATACAATTTCTGAAAAATAATTATGTCTGATCAATCTGAAGAAGAAAATGCTTTAAAAAAGATTATTAATAATGCAAGATATGAGATTTTAGTTAAAAAAAATCCCAAAAATGTTATAATTGAACTGTATAATTTGCTAGAAACCCGACAGGGGTGTGATAATGCTTCTTTAAAACAAATTTTGGCTCTGGCATACCTCGAAAACAGAAATTATAAGGAAGCTTCTGAAATTTATCAGGAACTGGACGAAAAATATCAGGCAGGCTATTGTGAATTGCTTTTAGGAAATGAAGATAACGCACGTAAGTTCTGGTTTTACGCTCCTGAATCAGGAGCAAGCAGCTGGGGTCGATGCCTGATAGAATTTATAAATGTAAAAGTAAAGCAAATACCAACATTCCTTCAGGTTCGTAATCATTTAGAATCTGATCTCGGCTATCTGATTCGTGCAGATCAGCTCACGTATACTGAAAATATAATAAAATGCGGAGAGATACTTACTTCTATTAATCCGGAATCATATAAGTTTATCGGCAGAGCCCTCATGAACAATGGATTTGCAAATTTGGCAATAAACTATTTTTTAAAAAGCCAGAAAATGATTCCTCAGGATCCTGAAATTTATTTTCACCTGGGACAATACAGTTATATTGTGGGAGCATACGAAGAAGGCAAAAAAATGCTGAGACAATGTATCGAAATGAATAAATTTTATACTCCGGCAGTAAAACTTCTGGAAAAACTTTCCCATATATAGCACATCAATTCATATTTTTAGAAATAAGCAAGAAGCCGTTTACTATCTAAAATTATAATCAAGCTGCCTCATCACGGGAAACCCATTTATCACCCTTTTTCGTATATTTATTTTGAACAGCAGACCAGGCAACTTTATGTGCGACTTCTTCCCGTGACTCATTTCCACGCCTTTCTTCAGGATTAGCATATTGTTCCCATGCATTATTAAAAGCTTCTCTATAAATATCCTGTGCGTGTCCAGGCAAAACATTTTTTACTCTTTCGGGTAAGTCTGAGTTTGAATTATAAGGCATAATTTACCTCCTTAACTTAAATATTATTCATAAAACCCCCTGATTACAGGAGGCTTTATGAATAATTGATTATTTACCTTACATGTTTTCTTTAAGAGCTTTTTCAAGATCTGCTGGTGAATTAAATGTTTCATCAGGTAAATCTTCTAAAACGTCACGGAATTTAACAGGATTACCTTTTGTCCATTCGATTTTGTGATCACCGTGCTTTTGTAGAATATCCCGTTTTGACATTGGAAAATCTTCACCTTTTAACATACTTGTTACAGCTGCTGCACCATAAGCATGTCCTGGGGAT